>NZ_MKJW01000043.1:0-2444 GCF_001942375.1 Kocuria sp. CNJ-770 | reverse complement strand
GGGCGTCCTCGTGCATGCGGGCCTCGATCTTGCGGGCCAGCCGGTATCCGGAGTCCGGGGCGGTCTCGATCGTCACCGAGGCGGCGGTCAGTCCCGGTTCGTCGGTGAGCATGCCCAGCCAGTGCGCCCAGCGGTCCACCCACCGGTTGATGTGCTCCTGATCAACCATGCCCCCGCCATCGGGCTCGGAGGAGAACACCACGGTGTAGTGGTGCTTCTGCGGGACCTCGAGCAGCGCGAAGGGGCGGCCGTAGCCGTCGACGTGCTCGGTGATCCTGGACCGGGCCGAGACCCCGGGCAACTTCGTGGTGCCCTCCGGCACCCGGGACACCGGCCCGGCCCGGTAGACGTTGGCCCCGGTGTAGCGGGCGTTGGCCCACCCGGCCCGGCGCAGGATCCGCTCGATGAGGGTGCGCCCATGCTTGTTCTTCTGCATCGACAGCGCGATCAGCGTCAGGATTACCGCCTCAAACCCCAGGGCCACCAGCCACATATCGAGCATCATCAGCAGGATCCCGCCGACCACACCACCGATCAGCAGCACGGTGCCGGCGGTCGAGAGTCCGGCCAGGCCCTTGGAAGTGGGGGTGCGGAAGTTGCCGTACACCCGCGGACGGTTCTCGGTTTTAGCTTCGGTCTGCGCCATCAGGGCGGCCCTCGTTTCCGGTCTCGTTGGCGATCTGCGCCTTGAACGCACGTGCCTGTTGCTGGACGGCCTTCGCCGCCTGTCCCGCGCCGGTGGGGCCCGTGGGCCGCGCACCGGCACTCGGAGCAGGCCGGGCGCCCGTGCGTGGCGCGGCCCCTGCTGCTCCGCTGCTTGGAGTGGGTTGGGCCCCAGTGCCACGGCCCGGAGTGGGGTGGGCCCCAGTGCCGGTGGAGGGTTTTCCGGTGCCATCTTGGCCCGGTGCACCGGTAGAAGTTGCTCCTGCCGGTGCGGTGCTGGAGGTGGGGCCTCCAGCGCTGGAGACACCACCATGCGCGCTGGATTCGGTGGCCTCGGAGACGGCTTCTCCGGTCTTTTGCACTGCGTTGGCAGCGGCCATGCCAGCCGCCACTGGGGCAGTAGCCGCGCCGGCGGCTGCTGTGCTTGCCGTGCTAGCGGTGCTTGCTATGGTGGTCCCAGTAGAGCCAGCACCACCAGCGGTCCCACTGGGGGCGGATACCGGCCCAGCAGGCGATGAGCTCGCCCCGCCCTTGGACGAGGCAGAGGACTGGGACGGTGTTGTGGAGGAAGAGTCGGAGCCGAACCCGCGCCCAGACCGGGACAGGTGGGCCGCGCCCTGGGGGATCGCAGCTCCCATCGCCGCGACGCCCAACGCCCCGCCGCCACCGCCTCCGCTGGAGGACATCGAGCCCAGCACGGGGCTGAGGAAGCCGACGAGTACGGGCAAGGCGAACACGGAGGCGGCGATCATCATCAGCCCGGCGGCGAACTGGATCAGCCCGTTGTCTCCGCCCTCCCACACCCCGGTGGTGGACATCTTGATCGCCAATGCGTAGATCAGGGCGGCAGCGGGCTTGTAGAAGGCGAAGGCCAGCGTCCAGGCGATGACCTTCTGGAAGAAGTTCTTCCCCGTTTCGGTGTTCAGGAAGGCGGCTGAGAGCGGCAGGATCCCGGCCATGAGGAACAGCATCCCGGTGCGCAGCACCATCAGCATCAACTGGATGATGTTCACGATGATCGCCACCACTCCGCCGACGATGATCATAATGACGTTACCCCCCAGCCAGACGGGGTCAGCGGCCCCAGCACTGGTGGCGTTGTCCAGGGCCAACAACTTGAGCACATCGGTCTGGAAGTCGTCGCCGATGGCGGAGTCGATGATCTGCACGGCCAGGGCATCGGTGCCCCGGACCAGGACGTTGAGGATGGTTACCCCGGAAGCCGTCACCACGGCCAAGGTAAGCAGTCCCTTGAGCAGGTCCCGAGCTGGTTCAGCACGCTGGGTCCAGGCCATCTGGGCCCCGGCGATCATCACGCTCAGCGCAGCCACCGCGAGGGTGAGGTAGAAGGTCTGGTCTTGGATAAACCCCACTGACCCGCTGAGGTTCATCGCCCGCGCGGGGACGAGGAAGCCGATCAGGCTGGTGGCCCCACCGATCAACGCCGCCCCGGAGGCCAGCACGGTGGCCGTGTTGACCAGGCCGGCTCCGTCACCGCGGCGGGCGTTGGTGGCCAACACGATGCTCAGGAACAACACCCCGAACACGCTCAGGCCCAATCCAATCCAGCTTGCGTAGCTCAGCAGCAGGTCAATCTGGTCGTTGAACTCTCCCCGAGCCGGAGCCTGAGTGCCGGCCCCGTTATCGCTGGTGAGGTTGGCGGTGCCAATGCGTGTCCACATGGATCCCAGAGAAGCGATGGTCTCAACCACGGCAGCGGTCACACCGTCCGCGATCTGATCCAGCGCATCCCCGGCCGCACCAGACAGCATGTTCTTAAA
>NZ_MKJW01000042.1:1270-2445 GCF_001942375.1 Kocuria sp. CNJ-770 | reverse complement strand
GGGTGGCCGTCTACGGCCTGGTGCTGTTCTCCGCACACATGGTGGAGCACATGATGTTGACGATGGTGGTGCCGATCTTCCTGGTCCTGGGTGCGCCAGTGACGCTGGTACTCAAGGCGCTGGAGCCCCGGCAGGACGGTTCCCGCGGGCCGCGCGAGTGGATCCTGGCCCTGGTGCACTCCACGTTCTCCAAGATCGTGACGCACCCGATCTTCGCCGCGGTGAACTTCGCCGCCTCGATCGTGATCTTCTACTTCACCCCACTGTTCGGGTTCACCCTGCAGTACCACGTGGGGCACGTGTTCATGATCACCCACTTCTTGATCACCGGGTACCTGTTCATGCTCGTGCTGATCGGCACCGACCCGATCCCCTACCGTCCCGGCCACATGATGCGCCTGATTCTGCTGCTGGCCACAATGGTCTACCACGCCTTCGTCGGGGTGGCCCTAATGGGCTCGGACACCCTGCTGCAAGCATGGTGGTTCGCGAACATGGGCCGTGATTGGGGCCGTAGTCCGATCGAGGACCAGCAGTTCGGCGGGGCGCTGATGTGGGGGATCGGGGAGTTCCCCACCGTCGTCGTCGCCGTGGTCGTGGCAATCATGTGGGCGATCGAAGGCAAGAAGGAGAACCGTCGGGTCGACCGAGCGGCGGATCGCACCGATGATGCCGAGCTCAAGGCCTACAACGCGATGATGGCCGGCCTCGCAGAGCGGGACGAGCCCACGAGGCGCCCCTGAGCATCCGGATTTCCCCACCCCCGTACCCCCTGAGCGGAAACGCAGCAGAGCCGCGCAGAAGACAGGCACCACCCATTCGCCAGTGATGCACCCACCGGAGCACGGACCCAGCCCGTCGTTGACCCGTCGTCGACACCGGGGCTGCGGAAATTTTCAGGATGTTTGAGGCCAGCGGGTGTCAGGCGGCGGCTGGTTCTGCGGCCGGTGGTCGGTTGATCCAGGCGTCGGTGGGTTCACCCTGACCTCGAGTGGCGGCTCACGCAGATCTGCCGTTGATCTGATTCGTCCACATTCCTGGCGGCGGGGACCGGAAGTGAGGCAAGAAGGGCGCACCCCTCGGCGAAGAGGATCGGCGCGCCCTTAGCCGAGGAGCACTCCACCGCGCAGTCTGCGGTGCGTGCAGGGTGGTTGTCCCCGACTCTTGACGTTGCC
>NZ_MKJW01000042.1:0-1122 GCF_001942375.1 Kocuria sp. CNJ-770 | reverse complement strand
TTTACTTCTCGTTCCAGCTGGCAAGCCAGGCATGTCCCCTCACCGCTGGGCCAAGTGGTGGTGCCCGAACGACTACTACTCAGAAGCGGCGTTCAAGACGCTGAAGTACCGTCCCGACTTCCCCGACGCGTTCGGCTCCCTCGAGGACGCCCGGGCATTCTGCGCGGCCTTCTACCGCTGGTACAACACCGAGCACCGCCATTCCGGGATCGGGATGCACACCCCCTACGACGTCCACCACGGCCGGGCCGGCGCCGTGCGAGCAGCGCGCCCAGTGTCCCTGTCCCAGGCCTACGCGGCCACCCCGGAGAGGTTTGACCGCAAGCACACCGAGCCCCCTGAGCCTGCCCGGGACCGCCTGGATCAACCGACCCGAACCGAACACAGCAATCCAACCGACGAGATGAATCAAAAGGTTGGCAGATTCCGTGGCGAATGGCCCCCGAAGGAGACAAGAGGCTGGTAGCGCCTCAGATACCGGCTACGCCGAGGCGCTCTGTGAGCTGGACGCGGGGTCACCGCCTCTCGGGTTCTGGACCCCCCCCTTCGAGGAGGGTGTGGAGAAGGTGTCTGTGGACTTCACCCAGCCCACCGAAGGCTTCTACTTCCAGGAGAGCAACCTCGACCTGCCCCTGGCCCGGCCACTGCCGTATGCGCTGCTGTCATGGTGGGCGGGGACCCGGAGAGTGGGTCGACCACGCATGGGGTGTCGGGGACTTTGCGGATTCGGACCCGGACCGCTGTCACGCATCTGCATAATCCTTGACTTTTGTGTCACCACATCGGCGGACAGATCTATCCGGTCCTGTCCCCCGATCCGGTGATGTTCTCAAAACATCAATTACACGGTAGTACATATCTCCTCTGCAAGATTCCGCTTTAGCAATCACATACTAATGCTTTTCGATGTATTTGGTGTGCATTCATACATATTCGCACTTGTGACACGATCCGTTGGACCTGGCACGCTGATCCCGTCGGGCCGTCCGGGGGGACGAGCCGATCGATTCGTCGGGGGACGAATCGCCGTCCGGGGGAATGAGTTTGCTGTGCGCCACAGGTGGGACGATCAGGATTTTCCGCGCCGTCGACAAGTCGACCGCTCGGGCAGCACCGCGGCGC
>NZ_MKJW01000041.1:0-2536 GCF_001942375.1 Kocuria sp. CNJ-770 | reverse complement strand
CAGCCGGCCCCGATCCTGCTGGACTACGCCTCCACGAAGTACGCGATCAACGGCTTCAGCAAGTCCCTGGCCGCCCAGCTGGCGCCCAAGGGCATCCGGGTCAACGTGGTCGCCCCGGGCCCGGTCTGGACCCCGCTGCAGGTCGTGGGCGGCCAGCCCCCGGAGAACCTGCCCGAGTTCGGCGCCTCGGAAGCCCCGATGGGCCGTCCCGGGCAGCCGGCCGAGATGGCCCCGGCCTACGTGTTCCTGGCCTCCCAGGAGTCCAGCTACGTCAGCGGCGAGACCCTGGCCGCGACCGGCGGGATGCCCACCCCTGACTCCGCCGGGCCGGGCGGCGCGCGGACGGACCCGTCCACCGCGTGCCACCCGCCCGCCCCCTTGTGCTGACCGGCCCGCGCCCGGGGACCGACCCCCGTGCCGTGCGGCCCCACCGTTCCACGACCCTCTGAGGAGACCTGCCCATGGCTCTGTCCTATCCCACCCAGCCCGGTGACATCGACCACCTGATCGCCGACGACCACGCGATCGTCGAGCGCCAGTTCCAGCACCTCGAGGCCGGCCGCGGCGACCGCCGCACCCTCGTGGACCAGATCAGCTTCGAGCTGTCCCTGCACGCCTTCGCCGAGGAGACGGTCATGTACCCGATTTGGCGCGAGCTCGGCATGGACGAGTTCGACGACGACGCCCGCGAGGAGCACGGCGACATCAAGGAGCTGCTGGTCACCCTGGGCAAGACCGAGCCCGGGGAGGCGGAGTTCGAGGCCGCCCTGTCCGAGCTGATCTCCGTGACCCGCCACCACGTGGAGGACGAGGAGCAGGAGGAGCTGCCCGCCTTCCGCGCCAAGGTCGGCGCGGACCGGATGGGCGAGCTGGGCCAGCAGTTCCTGGCCGCCAAGCGCCAGGCACCGCCGGCGCCCCACCCCCACGCCCCGGACGAGGGCCGGATCGAGAAGCTGGTGGGAGCGGCGGCCAAGCCGGTCGACGCCGCCAAGGCAGCGGTGTCCGGGAAGAAGAAGCGGCTGGCCACGGACGCGTCCGGCCTGCTGGACCCGCAGGCCCAGGCGATCGTCGACGCCCACTCCTCCCTCGGCCCCCAGCCCTTCGAGATCCTCGAGCCCGGCCAGGCGCGCAAGCAGCCCGGCCCGGACGACGCGGTCAAGAAGGTCATGGAGGAGAAGGGGCTGGAGGGACCCGAGCCCGTCGGCTCGGTCACCGACCTGAAGATCCCCGACGCGGCCGGCGGCGAGCAGACCCTGCGCGTCTACACCCCGGCCGAGCCCGGCAAGGGCCCGCTGCCGATCATCATGTGGATCCACGGCGGCGGCTGGGTGCTCTTCGACATCGACACCTACGACGCCTCCTGCCGAGGACTGACCAACAAGACCGGCGCGATCGTCGTCTCCCCCGACTACCGCCGCGCCCCCGAGGCCGTGTTCCCCGCCTCCCACGACGACGTGCTCGCCGCCTGGCGCTGGACCGCGGCCAACGCCGCCCAGATGGGCGGGGACCCGTCCCGGATGGCGATCGGCGGGGAGTCGGTCGGCGGGAACATGGCACCGGCCACCTGCCTCCAGCTCGCCGAGGCCGGGGAGCCGCTGCCGGCCGCACAGGTGTGCGTCTACCCGCTGACCACCCCCGAGCAGTTCGGGGAGTCCATGGAGGACGCCGCCGACGGCCGCCCGCTCAACCGCGCCCTGCTGTCCTGGATGGCGATGCACGCCTTCGAAGGGGTCCCCGAGGCCGCCCAGGATCCCCGGATCGACCTGCTGAACTGGCCCCGGGAGACCCTCGCGCTGATGCCTCCCACGCTCGTGATCACCGACGAGCGCGACGTCCTGCGCAGCCAGGGCCAGCAGTTCGCGGCGAACCTCGAGGCCGCCGGAGTGCCCACCACGCTCAGCCACTACGAGGGCGTGATGCACGAGTTCTTCGGCGCCTCCGCGGTCCTGGACAAGGCCGAGGCCGCGCAGCAGGAGGCCGCCGCGCACCTCACCGCGGCCCTGCGCACCGCGGGCTGAGGCCGCCCGTTCCGACGGCACCGCCGCGCACCGCCCCGGCCCGCCCCGAACCACCGTGTTCCGGGCGGGCCGGGTCGCGCCCGGTGGCGGGACCCGCCGGCCGGCGAGGACGGACTAGACTGACCGCGAACGCTTCCGCGGCCCTCGCGACTCGGCCGCCCTGCACCACGAGAAGGGGAACCACCATGGCCGACCGGGCCCACTCGTCCACCAGCACCTCCACGGATGCCCCGACCGGCGGGCGCAGCAGCGGCAGCGTGACGCGCTCGCACTCGGGCCAGGGCCGGACCCTGAACAACCTGCTGTTCTTCGCGGCCTGCATGATCATCATGCTGGGCAGCTTCTGGGCCTTCGCCAGCTACCCCAACAGCCCGCTCATCTGGTTCGTCGGCCTGGGCCTCTACGCCCTGGCCCTGCTCATCCCGGTGGGCATCCTCCAGAACAGCACCGGCAAGAAGGCCCTCGGCGGGCGCACCCTGCTCATGGACGTCCCCCCGACCACCGAGGTCCCCGGCGAG
>NZ_MKJW01000040.1:0-2609 GCF_001942375.1 Kocuria sp. CNJ-770 | reverse complement strand
CCCGGTGAAGGTGCCCAACGACCGTTCCCAGTACCCATCCGGCAAGGACCCCACACGCGGAGTGAGGGCCTGTCCGGCGATGTTCACCGCGTAGAGGAGCGCAGGGATACCGACCAGGACGAAGATCAACACCAACAGCAGAGCAACCTCCCCGCCACCGGTCTTGTACTTGCGGTCCAGGGAGCTCATCGTTCGCCCCTCTCCTGAGCGGCGCGGAACTTGGCCTCGTGCCACTTCTTCTCGGTGTCGTGAACCTGGCTCCGGCGTTCGGTGGGGGTGAACTCCATCGAGAACGGAATCCCCGCCCTGGCACCGACCTTGATGAAGAACTTCCCCTGGCCCGGCGGCGGGGAGGTGGTGCGATCGTCGAAGTACCACTCCCGGTTCTCCGGGTCTTCCAGCCAGGCCCGCAGCTCGACGTCGTTGACCGTGAGCTCGTCGGTGGAGGCAAATACGTCGTCGTTGGTGTATTCCATCGCCTCGTCCCCGCGTCGGTTCCAGGCGGGCGGGTCCTGCCAGGCGGCGAGCTGTTCCTGCTCGCGCATCGACAGCGGCACGGACTCGGTCAGCAGCGGCATCTCGGATTTGGCCAGCCCGCCGAGGATCTTGATCCCGCAGCGGTCCATGATGCCCTTGGCCTTGGCGCGATCCTCTTCGCCACGCACGGCCATGAGGTCGGAGGGGGTGTGGGAGGCCATGATCTGCCCGACCCCCATCTCCCGGTTCAGGCGGGTCAGGGCGTTGACCTGATCGACGATACCGGGCCCGGCCGCCAGGGTGTTCCACAGCTCATCAAGGATGAGCAGGAACCGCTGCCGGGCGATCACCCCGTCATCGGCCAGCATGTTGGAGGTCCGCACCGTTCCGGTGCCAATGGACCAGCACGCCAACAGTGTCGCCGCCCGCAGATCGGACTCGGACTGGGAGATCCGCGACAGGTCGAAGACCATCGGCCGGGAAGCGTCGATTTTGTTGGTGGAGGGGCGAGCGAACATCTGCCCGAAGGCCCCGGAGCCGCACAAGGAGTTCAGCGAGGACTCCAGGGGCTCTGTGATCTCGTCATAGCGGGCATCGTTGCCGCGATCCAGAGCAACCTCACGCACCTCCTGGGGGCGGTCTTTGAGCACCTGGCGCAAATCCGCCATGACCGGGACCGTGCCGGACTCGGCGTGGCGGGCTTCCAGGACGGTGAGGCACCGATCCAGGATCTGATCCTCACGCTCGTCCAGCGGCTTCTTGCGCAGGATCGCGATCAATGACCGGATCAGGTCGAAACGCCGGGTGTGCAGATCGGCCAGCAGCTCCTCCGCCTTCGCGGCAGACAGCAGCTTGGCCGCGGCGACCGCGCCGGCATCATCGAGGGGTTGATGTGGCCGACCCCGCGGCCCAGCGGCAGCACTGCCCCGCCGAGGGCTTCGATCATGGCGACGTGTTCGCCCTTGATGTCTCCGAGGACCATCGGCCACACCCCGAAGGCGGCCAGCCCAATGGCCATCCGCCGCAGCAGGGAGGACTTGCCCAGCCCCGGGTTGGCCATGATGAAGGCCGAGGGGTTGGCGATCACCCGCAGCTTCTGGAACCAGGAGATCGGATCACAGCACACCGGCTCCCCCGAGAGCAGGTTGCGCCCCAGCGGCACCCCCTCCAACGGGGAACCACCGCCCATAGGGAAGGGATAGAGTCCGCACACCTGGTAGTTAGTGCCGCGCATTTCCCGGATCGGGTGCAGCAGCTGCGCCTCGCCCAGACCCCGGCCCTTGTGGCCCCGCGGGCCCGGACGGCGGGCGGAGGCGGCAGTGACCGAGGTGCTGCCGGTGCGCTTGGGCTTGGCGAAGATCTTGCCGCCCTTGACGCGGGCGAAGGCCCGGTCCAGGACGGTAGTGCCGGCCGCGCCCCGAGAGGCGGGGAGGATGATCTGGTCTCGTTTCGTAGTGGCCATCAGAGTGCATTCCTCACGGTTGAAGGCAGTGCCAGGTGATCCGGAATCACCACACCCAGGGGGAGGCCGGCGGCGAAGGTGGAGTCCTGGGCGCCGTAGGCCTCCTCCAGGCGGATCCTCGCCGACGTGCCAAGGTTCTCGATGATGGCCTCGGCCTCATCCAGCTCGCCCTGGGAACGCACAGTGGCGGTGACGACGAGCCCGAAGTTCAGCAGCCCCGCCCCGTCGGCTTCCTCAGCCGCGGTGGCCTGAGCGGCGCGGGTCTCGCGGGTGTCCCGGGCCGTCGCCCGGTTGCGGGAGGAGGCGTTGAAGGTGGCGGTGTTGATGTCGTTCTCGACCATCTGCGCGGCCCGGGCGGGGTCGATGGGGCGGTAGAGCAGCGTGACGCGCTTGCGCACCAGCTCCGGGTTCGGGGCGATCAGGGCCTGGAGCACGTTGGCCTGAATAGTCGAGCGCGGGGGCACCGACATCGCCCAGGACTTCGACCAGGAGTTGTTGTGGTGATAGCAGTCCCAGAAGGTGTCGGCGGCCTGGGGGCCGACCTCGCTCCAATTCAGTTCCGGGGCCACCCCCTGGGAATGCGCTCGGTCGAAGAGCACCGCCTCGGCCGGATCGTAGGCCACCCGGATGACCTCACACAGCTGCTGAGCGGTCAGCGGTTCGGCCACCC
>NZ_MKJW01000039.1:0-2641 GCF_001942375.1 Kocuria sp. CNJ-770 | reverse complement strand
CTCCTCGGCGACGGCGCGTGGCCCTGCGGCAGCTCGATGACCTCGCCCTTGATCGTCAGGCGGGAACCCTGCTCGGCGGGCTCCTCGGCGACGGCGCGTGGCCCTGCGGCAGCTCGATGACCTCGCCCTTGATCGTCAGGCGGGAACCCTGCTCGGCCGCGGGCTCCTCCACGGCGGGCGCGGGCTCGGCCGGGGACCCGGTGTCCCCCTCGTCCTGCTGCTCGGCGGCGGTCTCCGCGCCCTGGCCGCGGTTGCGGCTGCGCTTGCCGCGGCGCTTCTTCCGCGAGCGGCCGGAACCCTCCGGGCGGGACTCGGCCGGGGCGGCCGGCTCCTCGGCGCGGGGCGGCTCCGCCTCCTCCGGGGCCTCGTGGTGGGTCGCGGCCGCGATGGTCGCGAACGCCGTGCGCGCGGCCTCGGCCTTCGCCTTCTCCGCCGCATCCGGCTCGGCGCTCCGTGCCTCCGTGCGGGCGGGCTGCTGCTCGCCCTGGCCGCGGCGGTTGCGCTTGCGGTCGGTGCGGTTGGGCCGCTGGTCCCGGGTCTCGCCCGGGACGCCGCCGGTGCGGCCCTCCAGCGGGTGGTCGTGCACGACGACGCCGCGGCCGGCGCAGTGCTCGCAGGGCTCGGAGAACACCTCGAGCAGGCCGGTGCCCATGCGCTTGCGGGTCATCTGCACCAGCCCCAGGGAGGTCACCTCCGCCACCTGGTGCTTGGTGCGGTCCCGTCCCAGGCACTCCACCAGCCGGCGCAGCACGAGGTCACGGTTGGACTCGAGCACCATGTCGATGAAGTCGATGACGATGATGCCGCCGATGTCCCGCAGCCGCAGCTGCCGCACGATCTCCTCGGCCGCCTCCAGGTTGTTCTTGGTGACGGTCTCCTCGAGATTGCCCCCGGACCCGGTGAACTTGCCGGTGTTGACGTCGACGACCGTCATGGCCTCGGTCCGGTCGATCACGAGCGAGCCGCCCGAGGGCAGGAAGACCTTGCGCTCGAGAGCCTTCTGGATCTGTTCCTCCACACGCTGGTTCACGAACAGGTCCTCGTCCTCGTCCCACTTCTGTAGCCGGTCCAGCAGGTCCGGCGCGACGTAGGTCACGTACGCCTCGATGTTGTCCCACGCCTCGTCGCCCTGGACGACCATGGTGGTGAAGTCCTCGTTGAAGACGTCGCGGACGGTCTTGATGGTCAGGTCCGGCTCCGCGTACAGCATCTCCGGGGCCAGGGTCTTCGTGGAGCCCGCCCGTTCCTGGATCTGCTCCCACTGGGCCCGCAGCCGGTTGATGTCGTGGGTGAGCTCCTGCTCGGAGGCGCCCTCCGCGGCGGTGCGCACGATGACGCCCGCCCCGTCCGGCAGGCGGTCCTTGAGGATCTTCTTCAGCCGGGCGCGCTCGACGTCGGGCAGCTTCCGGGAGATCCCGGTCATCGAGCCGCCCGGGACGTAGACCAGGTAGCGGCCGGGCAGGGAGATCTGGCTCGTGAGCCGGGCGCCCTTGTGCCCCACCGGGTCCTTGGTGACCTGCACGAGCACCGAGTCCCCGGACTTGAGGGCGACCTCGATCCGGCGCGGCCCGCCCTCGAGGCGGGAGGCGTCCCAGTTGACCTCGCCGGCGTAGAGCACCGCGTTGCGGCCCCGGCCGATGTCGATGAACGCCGCTTCCATGGAGGGCAGCACGTTCTGCACCTTGCCCACGTAGACGTTGCCGATCAGCGAGTCCTGCTGCGTGTGGGAGACGAAGTGCTCGGCCAGCACGCCGTCCTCGAGGACGCCGATCTGGATCCGGTTGTCCTTCTGCCGCACCAGCATCCGCCGTTCGACGGACTCGCGGCGGGCGAGGAACTCGGCCTCGGTGATGACCTGCCGGCGGCGGCCGGTCTGGCGGGACTCCCGCCGGCGCTGCTTCTTGGCCTCGAGCCGGGTGGAGCCCTTCACCGCCACGACCTCGTCGACCGTGGCGCTCTCCGCGGCGCGCGGGGCGCGGACACGTGTGACGGTGTTGGGCGGGTCGTCGTCGCTGCCGCCCACCAGCTCCATGTCCACGTCCCCGCGCCGCCGGCGCCGGCGGCGACGGCTGGTCACGCCCCCGCCGGTGCTCTGCTCCGCCTCGTCGGCCTCCTCGGCGAGCTCCGCCGCCTCGGCCTCGGCCCCGTCGCCCGGGTCCTCGGCGGTCGCGTTCTCCTCCTGCTGCCGGCGCCGGGCCTCGCGGCGGCGGGCCGCGCGCTGCTGCGCGGCCTCGCGCAGTTCGTCGAGGTCCGGCGCGTGGAACATGAGAGAGGTCGCGGTGACGGCGGCGGCCAGAGCGGAGTCGGGCTCCGCCGGCTCCTCGGCGGCGTCGGGCTCCTCCTGCCCGGAGCGTCCGGGCTCGGCACGGGACCCTCCTGGGAGGCGTCCGGCGCGGGCGGTGCGGCGGCCTCGGCCCCGGCAGGCCGGCGGCCGGAGCCGGCCGGTTCCTGCGCGGAGCTCGCAGCGGCGGCCTCCTCGGCGGGCGGGGCGGCGGCAGCCGGGGCATGGCCGCCGGCCTCCGACACGGAGCCCGTGGGCGGGGCGGCGGCAGCCGGGGCATGGCCGCCGGCCTCCGACACGGAGCCCGTGCGGGGACCTCCTCGCGGACGCGGCGGCGGCATCCGGGGCCTCGGCCGTCCG
>NZ_MKJW01000038.1:0-2744 GCF_001942375.1 Kocuria sp. CNJ-770 | reverse complement strand
CCTGGCCGGGGGCATGTCCCTGCCTTCCACAGTTGGACGCGCCCTTGTGTCCACCTACCAGTGCATTGCGCTCCGACACCCGTAGGCCACCACGGACCCCGTCGAAGGCTGCCTCCAGATGTGCAGGAGCAGGGCCACGGCGCGGGAAAACCAGCCCCAATCTGGGCAGGGAGACCTGAGCCGTGTGGTTGCCACGAGGAGCCCCGCGAAGGGGCTCAAGCGCCCGTCTCCTGGTGGGTCGCCATGATCGGGGCGCCGGGAACCTCGAGATCTTCCATGACAGCGGTCGCCAACCTGGACCTGCAGACGATTGGATGCGCAATGAGGAAGGGTGAACCTCGTGAAGGATCCGTCATCTGAACCACGATCGGAGACTCCATTTCAGGGAAATCGTCCCAACCCCCACGAACCCACGGAGGCGTCATGTCCATTCCCTCTCCCGGACGTGTCCTGGTGGTCGACGACGAGGTCGACCTGGCGGAACTGGTCGTGGAGTATCTGCGTAAGGCCGGCCTTCAGGTCGCGGTGCGCCATGACGGCAACCAGGCGGTGGCCGCGGTGCGCGACTTCTCCCCGGACGTGCTGGTGCTGGACCTGGGGCTGCCGGGGATCGACGGGATCGAGGTGTGCCGTCAGGTGCGGACCTTCTCGGACTGCCACGTGCTGATGCTCACCGCCCGCGACGACGAGATCGACAAGATCGTGGGCCTGTCGGTGGGCGCCGACGACTACGTGACCAAACCGTTCAGCCCGCGTGAGCTCGTGGCCCGAGTCCAGGCCATGCTGCGCCGGGTGCGCACCCGGCCCGCCCCCGCCCCGGAGCCGGCGGGTCAGGACCAGGCGCTGGTGATCGGGGACCTGGTGGTGGACGAGGCCGCCCGGGAAGTGCATCTGGGCGGGGAGCCGGTGGCGCTGACGAGGATCGAGTTCGACCTGCTCCTGTGTCTGGCTACCAACCCGCAGCTGGTGCTCTCTCGCCGGCAGCTGGTGGAGATGGTCTGGGACACGCACTGGACCGGGGACGAGCACCTGGTGGACGTGCACATCGGGCGGATCCGCAAGAAGCTCGGCGATACGGCCACCGACCCGAAATTCATCCACACCATCCGCGGGGTCGGCTACCGGATGGGCACCGGCCGATGAGCACCACCACCTCGACGGGCCGACGCTGGTCCTGGAGTCCGTTGACGGTGCGGTTGATGCTGGCCCAGACCGCGGTGCTGGCCGTCGGGCTGATCATCGTGGTCGTGACCGCGGTGCTGATCGGGCCGAACATGTTCTACCACGAGCTCGTTCAGGCCGGTCACGCCGATGCGGCCACCGGGCTGGTGCACCTTCAGGACGCCTTCCGCTCGGTGAGTCTCACGGCCCTGGTCATCGGCGGGCTGCCGGCCCTCTACATCGCCGGGCTGCTGACCTTCTACCTCTACCGCACCATCGGGCGGTCCCTGGCCTCCTTCAGCACCGCCGCCGGTGAGGTCGCCGCGGGCAACTATGAGGTTCGGGTCACCTCGGCGAAGCTGGGCCCGGAGTTCGACTCCCTGGCCTCTTCCTTCAACGAGATGGCCGCCCGGCTCGACGCCGTGGACACCACCCGGCGCCAGATGCTGGCCGATCTGGCCCACGAGATGCGCACCCCGCTGGCCAGTCTCAAAGGACATCTGGAAGGCATCGAGGACGGGGTGGTGGAACTCGACGGGCACACCACCGGGATCCTCAACGCCCAGATCACCCGCCTGGAGCGCCTGGCCCGCGACATCCGCCAGCTCACCGCCGCCGAAGAAGGCATGACCCGGATGCAGCTCACCCCCCAGGACCCCCAGCACCTGGCGGACCAGGCGGTCGCGGCCATCGAGCCCGACGCCGCCGGCAAGGGAGTGTCGATCACCTCGCTGAGCACCGGCATGGACGTCACCCCGATCCCGCTGGATCCGGAGCGGATGGGCCAGGTGCTGAGCAACCTGCTGGAGAACGCCCTGCGCCACACCCCGCCGGGGGGCACCATCACCCTGCACACCGACCACGCCCCGGAGGCGGTCACCTACACGGTCACCGACTCCGGGGAGGGCATCAGTTCTGAGAGCCTCCCGCACGTCTTCGAGCGGTTCTACCGCGCGAACACCGGACGGGAGGCCCACCGCGGCGGCTCCGGGCTGGGGCTGGCGATCAGCAAGACCCTCATCGAGGCCCAGGGCGGGACCCTGGAAGCCACCAGCGCCGGCCCCGGGCGCGGGGCCAGCTTCCGGATCCACCTGCCCCGCCACCGGCCCAACGGCTGAGCCACACTGAGGGCCCCGGGCTTAAGGTCTGGGAACAACGACGGGCCGTGCCTGCCACCGCAGCTGTTCAGCTGCGGTGGCAGGCACGGCCCGCGTGGGGGGTGCAGTGTCGTCTACCCGTGCGAGGCCCCGGAGGATCTGTTGAGCACGAGCCGGCGGGTGCCCTTCACGCTGAGGCTGACGACCCGCTCCAGTGGGCCCTGGCCCAGGGCGCGGTGCCAGGCCACCGCGAACAGTGCCGCAACAGCCAGATTGATCACGAACCACAGGTAGGGCTGGTCGTAGTGAATCTCGAAGGACAGGCCCACCAGGTGGGCGGTGTAGAGGGTCAAGGTCATGACCCCCATCGCCGCCAGCGGCATCAGCCACGTCTCGGCCTTCCGGGCGATCAGCAACAGGGCCCCGAGCACGGCCAGGCTCACGCCCAGGCTCGCCGCGATCGCCAGCGGAGTGTTGGTGTGCGGG
>NZ_MKJW01000037.1:0-2760 GCF_001942375.1 Kocuria sp. CNJ-770 | reverse complement strand
GGCCGGATCAACCCGGCCATGGGCCCCGCCCGCACCACGGAGGCCCACCGGCTCCACCCCAATGCACAAGGCATTGGTCCGGGGCTGACGATCGGGCTGGTGGGCAAGACCCCGATCTATCAAGGGTGGCGGGAATGCTCCGCGCACGTGTGGGGCACCGGTCGCGGTAAGACCACCTCCCAGGTCATCCGCCACGCCACCGAGGCGCCCGGCGCCTTCGTGATGACCTCGAACAAGGTGGACGGGGTGGCCGAGGTCATGGCCGCCCGCACCACTACGGGGAGCACGGTGTGGCTGTTCGACCCGCAACGCATCTGGCGGGACAGCGCCCGTCCCGCGATGATCTTCAACCTGCTGGCCACCGTCACCGACACGCGCACGGCCGGGGAGGTCGCCTCGATCTTCGAGACCGCCTCAGCCGGGGCGGCCGCTAGTGGAAAGGGTGATCCGCAGTTCGACTCCCAGGGCCGCGACTACCTCTCCTGGTGCCTGTTGGCGGCCGCCAAGAGCGGCAAAACGCTCTCGGACGTGCTGGGGTGGGTGTCCTCGGCCAACTTCCTGGAACCGGCCGAGGACCTGGAGCAGGCCGGCCACACCGGCCCGGCATCGGCGTTGCAGGGCATGGGACGCCAACCCGAGGACACCCGCGGGTCGGTGGCTGCCAGTGCCCAGCGCATGTCCTCGGCCCTGGTCCATGACGAGCTGCTGACCTGGACCACCCCCACCCCGGGGGTGCCGGTATTCGACCCGCACCGGTTCGTGACCAGCAAGGACACCCTGATCCTGCTCACTCAGGACGCCGCTGGCTCCGGGGCGGCGTTCGTCTCGACCCTGGTCTACGCGGTGGTCACCGCCGCCCAGCACGCGGCCCGGCGTGCCGGGGGACGGTTGCCGGTGCCGCTGGTGGCCGACCTCGATGAGGTCGGCAACGTGGTCAAGCTCAAACAGCTGCCCGAGTGGTACTCCTACTTCGGTTCCATGGGCATCGTCGTCTCCGCCTACTTCCAGACCAAGGGCCAAGGCGTGGACATGCTCCAGCGCACCGGGTGGGACACCCTGTGGTCGGCGGCCGCGGTGAAGGTCTACGGCGGTGGCTCCGACGACGCGGAGTTCCTGGAGTCGCTGCGCAAGCTCATCGGCACCTACGACGCGAAGGTCCGCAGCACCTCCACCTCCCGGGCGTGGCGTCCCGGTCGGTGCAGACCCAGCAGCGCGACATCATGCCGGTCTCCAAGCTCTCCGAGCTGCCGGCCGGGCACGCCTGGGTGAAGACCTCCACCGGCGGCGGCACCATCGTGGCCACCGTGCGGTGGTTCGAGGACAAGGACCTGAAAGCCCGCATCAGCCCGGTGCTGGAGCGGATCACGGAAGGACAGCGGCGATGAGTGAAAGAGTTGCGCAGGACACAGAAGCGGTGGAAGGCCCTACGCAAGAGGAGTTCGTCACCTGGGTCGAGGGCTTGGTCTCACAGATGGAGTCAGTCGATCGTTCGGCCAATATGCACTGGTGCGCCCATTGGTGGGCCCACACCGAGGCGGTGGACCGGTTGACCGCGCTGCACGCCCAGTGGTTGGTGGCGAAGGAGGAAAACAGCATGTCCCACTGGTGGGTGAGTCACTTCGACGCCCACGCCAAGGTGCTCTTCGCCATACATGGGCCCTTCGGGCAGTGCGGCACCAAGCACGTCGAAAAAGGCGTGCGCCGCACCCTCGCCTGCGAGCAACCACCTGCCACCTGGTCCTGGTGACCACAAAGCCCGGCGACGGAGTGCCGTCCCTTCCCCCGTAGGTGCTCTGTCCCCTCTCTGGAACAGTCACTTACGTGTTGGCCAACGCATCATCATCACCTGCAGGCTTCTCCTCCAAAACTGGACCCGGCACCGTTACAACGAACAACCCGCAGGTCGACCATGAGCTATCGACGCGACCTCTTCGTAGATTCCATGGAGTTCGAATGGGGCGAGGACTACCCTGAAACGCATGAAGAAGACGACGTTTGAAGTGGCAACGGCTTTAGCGGCCACAGTCCTGGCAGGACTGCTTCTCCGTGAAGTGGAAGTATTGCCCGATGTGCTGCGATGGATCGTGCTGGCCGTGGTATTCGGGCTGACCTTCGTACTCGCCTGGTGGGCGACTGGCCGAAAAGAACCGGATTCTTCGAATAGCGGTGTTGGAATCGGAGAAAATATCACGTCCAATGATTCTCTTGATATCTCACAAATAAACGTCAAAAATCCGGGCAACCAAACCAACATTGGCAAAAATGTGAGAACAAAGGGGTCCGTCAAGATTAGCGATGTCACTATCGGGCATAATCGAGAAAAAAATGAAAGGTAATTTTTCAATCGACTGGAGAAGACCATACTCCTTGCTTGAGCCACACATTGAGGGGACTGGCGGAGTCATACATGTCCGCGGAGGTGAAAATGCGCCACATCGCTTATTTATAGACGTTTTACGATTTAATTGGATGCCGCAGTCTGAATTATTTTCTTGGATGAACTGCGTAATTGATCCAATTGACGGAAGAACCCACTACACTATTGATTTAATCCGCGAAATAGCCCGATGCGCTTCAATTACGTTGCCGTCTCCCCGGGTGCCCAACACCCCTCTCGTCAACATCGGTACTGATGTCAAAGCACGGTCCGCCGAATATAGCAATATCCATATAAATATTTACGAACGTCGAGACCTAGAGCAAGAAAGAGCCGAACTCGACGCACTTTGCGAGGGACTGCGAAAACTGCTGCAACAAAAA
>NZ_MKJW01000036.1:0-2803 GCF_001942375.1 Kocuria sp. CNJ-770 | reverse complement strand
CGGAGGCCGCGGCCCCCGGCACCGGGGTCACGGCTCCCGCGGCTCCGGCCCCCGGGCCCCTGGCCGCCGAGGCCGGGGACCCGTCCCCCCGGAACAGGTCGATAGGATGGGGGCGATGAACCAGCAGAGCCCCGCACCCGGAACCGCCGTCCTCGATCCCGCCGTGGCGGCGCGCCTCAAGCGGGACCCGGCCGGTCTCGTGGCCGCCGTGGTCCAGCAGCACGACACCAAGGAGGTGCTGATGCTGGGCTGGATGGACGACGAGGCCCTGCGCCGCACCCTCACGGAGGGCCGCGTGACGTTCTGGTCCCGGTCCCGTCAGGAGTACTGGCGCAAGGGCGACACCTCCGGGCACGTCCAGCGCGTGCACCGCGTGAGCCTGGACTGCGACGGCGACGCCCTGCTCGTGCAGGTCGACCAGACCGGCGCCGCCTGCCACACCGGCACCCGCAGCTGCTTCGACGGCCGCGACCTCGGCGCTGCCGCCGCCGTCTGAGCCGCACCCCCCGCTCTCCTCCTCCGCCACCAGGAAGTCAGGTCGACACCCATGCAGGACCTGGGCACCATCAGCCCCACCCTCGAAGAGTTCCGCGCGCTCGCCGCGCAGCGGCGCGTCATCCCCGTGCGCGTCAAGATCCTCGCGGACGCCGTGACCCCGATCGGCCTCTACCGTGCGCTCGCGCTCGAGGACGGCGCCGCCCGTCCCGGCACGTTCCTCATGGAGTCCGCGGCCGAGGGCGGGGTCTGGTCCCGCTACTCGTTCGTCGGCGCGAACTCCCGGGCCACCCTGACCGCCAAGGACGGGCAGGCCCACTGGATCGGCCGGGCACCCGCCGGCGCCCCCACCGGGGGCAGCCCGGTCGAGGCCCTGCGGGACACGATGGCGCTGCTGCACACGGAGCGCTTCGAGGACGTCCCCCCGCTGACCTCCGGGCTCGTGGGGTTCGTGGGCTGGGAGGCCGTGCGCCGCTGGGAGAAGCTCCCGCACCCGCCCGAGGACGACCTGCACCTGCCCGAGCTGGCCATGAACCTCGTCTCCGACATCGCCGTTCACGACAACACCGACGGCACCGTCCTGCTCGTGGCCAACGCCATCAACTTCGACGACACCGACGAGCGCGTCGACGAGGCGTGGGCGGACGCCGTGGAGCGGGTGCACGCGATGCTCGAGAAGCTCGCCCGGCCCGTGGACCACGTCACCGCCTCGACGCTCACCGGCGCCGACGAGATCCGCGGCGACCTCGAGGCCAAGGTCGCCCAGAGCTGGGACCGCACGCTGTTCATGAACTCCATCGTGGAGGGCAAGAAGGCGATCGTGGACGGGGACATCTTCCAGGTCGTGGTCTCCCGCCGCTTCGAGACGGAGTGCACGGCCGACTCCCTCGACGTCTACCGCATGCTGCGGGCGATCAACCCCAGCCCCTACATGTACCTGTACAGCTTCGAGGACGCCGACGGGCGCCCCTTCTCGGTCGTCGGCTCCTCGCCGGAGGCGCTCGTGACCGTGACCGGGGACCAGGCCGTCACCCACCCCATCGCCGGGTCCCGGCCCCGCGGACGCACCGTGGAGGAGGACCTCGCCCTCGAGCGGGACCTGCTCCAGGACGAGAAGGAGCGCTCCGAGCACCTCATGCTCGTGGACCTCGCCCGCAACGACATCTCCAAGATCGCCGTTCCGGGTTCCGTGGAGGTCACCGAGTTCATGGAGGTCGAGCGCTTCAGCCACATCATGCACCTGTGCTCCAACGTCGTCGGGCGGATGCGCCCGGACGCCACCGCCTACGACGTCCTCGCCGCGACCTTCCCCGCCGGCACCCTCTCCGGTGCGCCCAAGCCGCGCGCCCTGCGGCTGCTCGACGAGTACGAGCCGCTGCGCCGGGCCGTCTACGGCGGGGTGGTCGGCTACCTGGACTTCGCCGGGGACATGGACATGGCCATCGCCATCCGCACCGCGCTGCTCGTGGACGGCAAGGCCTACGTCCAGGCCGGCGGCGGCATCGTCGCCGACTCCGACCCCGAGACCGAGGCCCTCGAGTCCCTGAACAAGGCCACCGCCCCGCTGCGGGCGGTCCTGCTCGCCGAGCGGCTGCACGAGCTCGACCTCGAGCGCACGGCCGTCCCGGGAGCCGGTGCCGGGCGTGGCTGAGGCCACGGCGTCCCGGCGCGCGCGGCTCTCCCGCCGGTCCACGGTGGTGCTGGCCACGCTGGTCGCCGCGCTCGCGGTCTTCGGCTGCTCGGCGGCCACGTGGATCTCCGCCACGGTGCGGACCACCCTCGAACCCGTGACCGTGGACGTCGCCGGCTCCGACGCCGCCCCTGCGGTCACCGCCCTGGGGCTGGTCGCGGCCGCCGGCGCCCTCACCACGGCCATCTCCGGGCGGGTGCTGCGCGCGGTGGTGTCCGTGGTGGTCGTCCTGGCCGGCCTGGGCGCCCTGGCCGCGTCCGTGGCCGTGCTGGCGGACCCGGCCGGCGCCGCGCAGACCACGGTGGGGGAGACCACGGGCATGGTCAACGCCGGCGGCGAGTTCGCCCTGACCCTCTGGCCGTGGCTCGCCGCGGCCGCGGCCGTGCTGGTCGCCCTGTGCGGCACGTGGTCCCTGCTGGCGGGGCGGTCCTGGACCACGGCCCGGCGCTACGAGCGCACCGGCACGGAAGCCGCCCCGGGCGCGACCGCCGGGCGCGGGGACGAGATCGACTCCTGGGACGCCCTCACGGAGGGGCGCGACCCCACCGCCTGAGCTCCCGCCCGCGGTCGGCGCCCGAGCGACGCGCGGGCGCCCCGGCCGCCACGGGCACCGGTCGC
>NZ_MKJW01000035.1:0-3240 GCF_001942375.1 Kocuria sp. CNJ-770 | reverse complement strand
GGGCTCGGAGCCGACCGCGGCTGCGAGTGCGTCGGATACCAGGCCCACGATCCTGAGGGCAACGAAGATCCGGCTGCCACCTTGAACATGCTCATCAACTCGGTCCGGTTCACCGGCGGGATCGGCACCGTCGGCGTGTTCGTGCCCCAGGACCCGGGGGCCAAGGGCGAATTGGCCAAGCAGGGCAAGGTGGCCATCGACTTCGGCACCCACTGGTTCAAGGGACAGACCATGGGCAACGGTCAGGCCCCGGTCAAGAGGTACAACCGCCGGCTGCGAGACCTCATCGCGGCTGACAAGGCGAAGCCGTCCTGGATCGTCTCCCACGAGATCTCCCTGGATCAGGCTGCCGACGCCTACAGGAACTTCGACGCCAGGTCCGAGGGTTGGACCAAGGTCGTCATCAAGCCCGGCATGTCAAACGGAAAGGGGGCGAACTGACATGGCAGCAGATCTTCAGGGCAAGAGGGTCGCGATCCTCGCCGCCGACGGAGTCGAACGCGTTGAACTCGAGCAACCCCGCGAAGCACTGGACCGCGCGGGCGCTCAGACCGAGGTCCTCTCGATCCACGACGGCGAGATCAAGGCCCGTAAGAACGACCTGGATGAAGCGGGCACGTTCACCGTCGACGGGCTGGTCGCCGACGCCTCGGTGGGCGACTACGACGCACTGCTGCTTCCCGGCGGCACGGTGAACCCCGACCAGCTCCGGGTCGACAAGGACGCCGTTTCCTTCGTCCGCGACTTCGTCGAGAGCGGCAAGCCAGTGGCGGCGATCTGTCACGGGCCGTGGACGTTGATCGAGGCTGGCGTGGCCGCCGGTCGCACCCTGACGTCGTTTCCGAGCATTCGCACCGACCTGCGCAACGCCGGCGCCGACGTCGTCGACCAGGACGTTGTGGTCGACAAGAATCTCATCACCAGCCGCTCGCCGGAGGACCTGCCGGCGTTCTCCGAGGCGATCGTGTCCCAACTCGCGGGCACCCCGACAAAGGAAGAGGAGAAGTCATGAGTGTGACCAAGGGATTGCTGGTCAGGTTTGACGCGTTGCCCGGGAAGGAGGACGACGTGAAGGAGTTCCTTGACAGCGGCCGTGCGCTTGTTGAGGACGAGCAGGCGACCACCGCGTGGTTCGCGTTCCGCCTCGGGCCGACCTCGTTCGGGATCTTCGACGTGTTCCCCGATGACGCCGGACGCGACGCCCACCTGTCCGGCCCTGTTGCGGTAGCTCTCGGCGAGCAGACCGGCACGTTGTTCTCCGAACCGACGATCGAGAAGCTCGACGTACTGGGCTCCAAACTCCCCGCCTGACACCACAGAACGGGAGCACTGGCCCAGAGAGGAGGGGTGGCTGCGCGCGGTGACTTCGGGCTTACACAGCCCGCTGACGTCGTGACAGCAGCCCCTTCTCTTGCGGCCTATCGCTCATCACTAACAGATCGAGGAACCGCGATGACAGGAACTGAATACGGCGTTGCCACCACGCGTTCACCCGAGGTAGCAGTGATCGGGGGCGGGATCGTCGGCCTGTCGACGGCATACGCGCTGCGGGAGCAGGGCGTGTCGGTGCGTTTGTACGAGGCTGGTCTGCCCGGGACGGGTCAGTCCGCAGGCGAGTCGCGGATCTTTCGGCATGCCCACGACGACCCGCGACTCGTCGCTTTCGCGCGCGAAAGCCGCGGCGTATGGAATCAGTGGGCCGAACACTTCGACGTCGAGCTGGTCTCATCAGACGGTGTGCTGGCGATCGGGGACAGCGCCCTGGCGCGGCTGCGGGTGCTCAACCAGGTCGGCGGCGTGGAAGCGCACGAGATCGACGCGGCCGAGGTCGCCCAGCGGATGCCGTTGCTCGCTGGGTACTCGGGGCCAGCGGTGCTCGACGAGTCGGGCGGCGCGATCCGTACCCGCGCCGCGATCACGGCACTCACGGGTACCCTCTCAGATGCGGTCACCACCGGTGAGGTCATCTCTATCGATCCCCGCGGTGACGGGACGGTCGAGGTGCGCAGCGTCACCGACCGGGCTGTCTACTCCAAGGTGGTCGTGTGCGCCGGCCGCGAAACCGCCCGCCTGGCACGCAGCGTCGGCCTGTCACTGCCGGTTCGCCTTGCTGCACACGTCCGGCTGACCTTCGACGTGAAAGCCGCCGCCCCGGCACGAGTCGCGTGCTTGCAGGACAGCAGCGGCGTCTTCGGCGAAGTCGGCGTCTACGCGACACCGCTACCGGGCAACAGCAGCTATTCGGTCGGACTCAGCGACACCGTCGGCGTCCGCGATGACGGAACTTTCATTGACCCGGCGGCGATTCGATCGTTGGACGAACGCGCACGCGAATACGTGACACGGGCGCTGCCCGGTCTCCACCCAGAGCCGCGCGACTTCCTTCATTGCTGGGTGACCGACCTCCCGTGGAGTGAGGACGGCGTGGCCGTGTGGGAGGCAGGCTCTGTCTTTTTTGTGGCCGGTCACAATCTGTTCAAGCAGGCACCTGCGCTGGGTCGCGCTCTTGCCGGGGCTGCGACCGGCGGCGGTCTCCGCGCCGAGCTCACGCCCGAAGCGCGCCTCGGCGAGGCTCAGAGCTAGAGCGTGTCTCCCCATCGCGTGGGGGGGGGGGGGGGGGGGGTGACGCGCGATTTTAGACAGCATGTCGCGGATGCGGGTGCTTTCGGATGCCGGTTAGAAACTGGTCGAGCCGTTCATCCCGACCTCGGATGGTAATCGGGGTAGACGTTTTTCCTGATCACCGCACGGTGAGGGGATTGAATCGCCCTGGGTTTGATGGAGACTCGCCCTATTTGATTCCGACCAGCTGTTGATGGTCGGTTTGTGCAGCATAGAACGCGTTCTCGAACTCGGCGGGTGGTAGGTCGCCGATGTATCCGTGAAGGCGTGTGGTGTTGTGCCAGTACACCCATCCGAGGGTCGCGAGCTCGAGTGGTCAAGTCCCTTGTTGTGGATGCTCCTATTGGCGTCAAGCGGTTTTGAGGCGTTGCTGGTCGGTCTCCTCGAGCCAGTGCTGACAGCGGTGGACGAGCTCGGGATCGGTGCGGGTGCCCAGCTCCAGGCGCCGTAGCCGCTGGTAGGGCACCTCCAGGGTGCGGGCGGCGTCGGTGAGGCGGATGCCCAGCGCCTGACGTTGCCGGCGCAGCAGCGGCCCCGGGAGGGGATCGGCAGGCGGATGGGTGAGCAGAGCGAAGACTTCGTTGGCGACGTGGCGCTTCAGGCACCGGATGATGTCTC
>NZ_MKJW01000034.1:0-3646 GCF_001942375.1 Kocuria sp. CNJ-770 | reverse complement strand
CGCCACCTCCGTGGCGGTGTCCGGGGCGAACTTCGGCGTGGCCTCCACCGGGACGCTGACCGTGGTGGAGTCCGAGGCAACGGCCGGATGTGCCTGACCCTGCCCGAGACCCTGATCACCGTGGTGGGCATCGAGAAGATCGTGCCCACCTTCCAGGACCTCGAGGTCTTCCTGCAGCTGCTCCCGCGCTCCTCCACCGGCGAGCGGATGAACCCCTACACCTCCCTGTGGACCGGCGTGACCCCGGGGGACGGGCCGCAGGACGTGCACGTGGTGCTCCTGGACAACGGCCGCACCGCGGTGCTCGACGACCCCGCCGGGCGCTCGGCGCTGCACTGCATCCGCTGCTCGGCGTGCCTCAACGTCTGCCCCGTCTACGAGCAGGCCGGCGGCCACGCCTACGGCTCCACGTACCCGGGTCCGATCGGGGCGATCCTCTCCCCGCAGCTCACCGGCATCACCTCCGAGGAGAACGCCTCCCTGCCCTACGCGTCCTCGCTGTGCGGGGCCTGCTACGACGTGTGCCCGGTGAAGATCAACATCCCGGAGATCCTCGTGCACCTGCGCGACGAGGACGTGCGCAGCAAGCCCACCCCCCGGGTGCCCTCCCAGATGGATTTGATGATGAAGGGCGCTTCGGTGGTGATGTCCTCGGGCACCCGGATGGGGTTGGCCGAGAAGGGTCTGCCGTTGGGGAGGGCGGTGGCGGGCAAGGATCGGGCGATCTCCTGGTTGCCCGGGATCGCCGGGGGCTGGACCGATGAGCGCGACATCCCCGCCCCGCCGAAGGAGTCTTTCCGCCATTGGTGGGCCAAGCACGCCGAGGAGACCCAGGAACGGGTGGCCGCCGACGGCGGCCCGGCCACCGGCCCGGATGCGGGCGGTACCGCACCGGATGGGGCCGAGACCGACACCGAAGACGACGGGGGAGCACGATGAGCGAGGCAAAGACCGAGATCCTCAACCGGATCCGTGGGGCGCTGCACGACGCGCCTACCCCTGCACCGGCGCAGCGCACCTATCGCCGCGTCTCGGAGCGTGCGGCTGAGGAGGTCGTCGAGATGCTCGTGGACCGGCTGGTCGACTACAAGGCCGCGGTGCACCACGAGACCCCCGCGTCCCTGCCGGGGCGGATCGCCCAGCTGCTGGGGGTCTCCGCCCGGTATGTAGTCCCGGCCGGTCTGGACACCGCCTGGTTGCCGGAGGACACCGCCGCCCGCCGGGTGCTGGTGGATCCCAATGACGCCCGCGACGCCTCGGCCCTGGGGGTGCGGGAGCTCAACGCCGTGGACGCGGTGGTGACGTCCTCGACCGTCTCCTGCGCGGAGACCGGCACGATCTTCCTCACCGGCCGTCCCGAGGAGGGCCGCCGGGCGATCAGCCTGGTCCCCGACCACCACATCTGCGTGGTGCCGGTTGAGACGGTGGTGGAGCTGATCCCCGAGGCCCTGGCCCTGGTGGAGCCCACGGCTCCGGTCACCATGATCTCCGGGCCCTCGGCGACCTCGGACATCGAGCTCGAACGCGTCGAAGGCGTGCACGGGCCCCGGACGTTAGACGTCATCCTGCTCGGCTGACAGGCCCGGATGGCGCGTGAACCGCAGCACGCGCAGACGCACCGTCGCGGATCCGCTCGGCACCCCGGCCCCATCGCGGCCCCGAGGGCCCGGGTCTGCCCTGCCCGGGCACGGCGGCCCCTGCCGTGCCCGGCCGTTTCTCCTTCGCAGTTGACCTTGTCAGAAATTCACAACACAGCACCCGGGCCTCCAATGGAGCGCCCAAGTGCGGAACGGGTGTCAATGTTCTCCAAGATCCTGGTCGCCAACCGCGGCGAGATCGCGATCCGCGCCTTCCGGGCCGCCTACGAGCTGGGTGCCAAGACGGTGGCGGTTTTCCCGTACGAGGACCGCAACTCGATCCACCGGCAGAAGGCCGATGAGGCCTACCAGATCGGGGAGGAGGGTCACCCGGTGCGGGCCTACCTCGACGTGGCGGAGATCATCCGGGTGGCCAAGGAGTCCGGGGCGGACGCGATCTACCCCGGCTACGGGTTCCTCTCGGAGAACCCGGACCTGGCCCGCGCGGCGGCCGCGGAGGGCATCACCTTCGTCGGCCCACGGGCCGAGATCCTGGAATTGGCCGGGAACAAGGTGGAGGCGCTCAAGGCCGCCCAGCGGGCCGGGATCCCCACCCTGGACTCCTCCGCCCCCTCCTCGGAGGTGGACTACCTGCTCGGGGAGGCCGAGCGGATCGGCTTCCCCGTGTTCGTGAAGGCCGTGGCCGGCGGCGGGGGACGCGGTATGCGCCGGGTGGAGACCTCTGAGGCGCTGCCCGAAGCCCTGGCGGCGGCGATGCGCGAGGCCGACACCGCCTTCGGGGACCCCACCATGTTCGTCGAACAAGCCGTGCTGCGGCCTCGGCACATCGAGGTGCAGATCCTCGCCGACAACGAGGGCGGGATGGTGCACCTGTTTGAACGCGACTGCTCCGTCCAGCGCCGGCACCAGAAGGTGATCGAGATCGCCCCGGCCCCGAACCTCGACGAGGGCATCCGTCAGGCCCTGCACGCCGACGCCGTGAAGTTCGCCCGGGAGCTGGGCTACGTCAATGCCGGGACCGTGGAGTTCCTCGTGGACACGGCCGGGGAGCGGGCCGGTCAGCACGTGTTCATCGAGATGAACCCGCGCATCCAGGTCGAACATACCGTCACCGAGGAGATCACCGATGTGGATCTGGTCGCCTCGCAGCTGCGCATCGCCTCGGGGGAGACCCTGGCGGACCTGGGCATCGCCCAGGAGTCGCTGACGGTCCGGGGCGCGGCGCTGCAGTGCCGGATCACCACCGAGGACCCGGCCAACGGGTTCCGCCCCGACGTCGGGAAGATCTCCGCCTACCGCTCCGCCGGCGGCGCCGGAGTGCGCCTGGACAGCGGCACCGTCTACGCCGGGGCGGAGATCTCCCCCCACTTCGACTCCATGCTGGTCAAACTCATCTGCCGCGGCCGCGACTACGCCACCGCCGTGCACCGGTCCCAGCGTGCCCTGGCCGAGTTCCGGATCCGCGGGGTGGCCACCAACATCCAGTTCCTCCAGGCCGTGCTGGCCGACCCGCAGTTCCTCGCCGGAGAGGTCGCCACCGACTTCATCGAATCCCGCCCCGAATTGCTCGAAGGCAAGATCTCCGGGGACCGGGCCACCAAGGCGCTGACCTGGCTGGCCGAGGTCACCGTCAATCAGCCCCACGGCCCCCGGGTGGAAGGTATCGACCCGCGCAACAAGCTGCCCCGCTACCCGGGCGACAAGCAGGACGAGCCGCTGCGCTCCCCCTTCGACGGGCCCTCGGCGCACACCCCGCCGGACGGGTGGCGGCAGCGGCTCCAGGAGCTGGGCCCGGAGGGCTTCGCGGCCGCGCTGCGGGCCCAGACCGCGGTGGCGGTCACCGACACCACCTTCCGCGACGCCCACCAATCCCTGCTGGCCACCCGGGTCCGGACCCGGGACCTGCTGGCCGCGGCCCCGGCCTACGCGCACACCCTGCCGCAGCTGCTCTCGATCGAGGCCTGGGGCGGGGCGACCTACGACGTCGCGCTGCGCTTCCTCGGGGAGGACCCCTGGGAGCGGCTGCGGCTGCTGCGCGAGGCGATGCC
>NZ_MKJW01000033.1:0-75214 GCF_001942375.1 Kocuria sp. CNJ-770 | reverse complement strand
AAGGACGAGGCGCAGTTGCCGACACCGGCCACCGCCACTCGGATCGGATGATGAGACACGATTCTCCTTCGTCGTGGATCGTCCGCCCCCCGCCCGGCGGCTCGGGCCGCGGCGACGTCGTCGACGGCGTCCGGTGCGGCGGGGAGGACTCAAACCCCCCAAGTCTAGACCCCGCCACGGGAAACGGCCCGACCCCCGGAGGGACGGGCCGTTTCCGCGGGCGGGCCGCCGGTCAGCGCAGCCAGCCCTGGAGCACGTTGCGCGGCCGCTGCATCTCGCCGTGCTTGGCCCCGAGGACCACCACGGTGCCCGCCAGGGCGGGGATCACCCACTGGATCACCTTCAGCTGCTTCTGGGCGGAGGCCAGCTCCGGGGAGGCGTCCGGGCGGGGCTCGGTGGCGCCCTGCGCGCCCTCGTCCGAGAGCTTCTCGATCTTCTTGCCGAGCACGCGGGAGTAGGCCGTGACCCCGGCGCCCACCACGGTGATCAGGGCCTTGGAGGTCGTCGCCCCGCCGACGCCCTCCTGGGTGGCCAGCCGGCCCTTGTTCTGGGCGATGAGCGCCGCGCCGGCGACGCCGTGGGCGACCAGCGCCGCCGCCTGGAGCGGGGCCCACTTCTTCCATCCGAGGTTGGACAGGCGCGTGCGCTCCTGCGGGTCCTGGGCGGCCGCGGCCGCCCCGTTGAGCCCGACGGCGCCCATGAGGGAGCCACCGAACCATGCGGCCGCGGTGAGGTCGTGGATGGAGCGGGTCAGGTACTCGTTGTCGGACATCGCGCTTCTCCTCCTGTGGACGGGCCCGGAGCCGCCGGAGAGCGGCCGCACCGGAAATAAGGATGCTTAGTTCCTATCACCGGCCGGCGCGCGAGGAAACCCCCGGCGGCAGATGACCGTCGGCAGGGGTGATACTCACAGCGCGCTCACCAGCAGTGCCAGGGCGAGCACCAGGAACAGGGCGCCGGAGGCCAGCTCCACGGCGGCGCCGTGGCGGCGGAAGGTCACCGCCAGTCGTTCGACGGAGCCCATCCACGCCACGGCGGTGAACCAGGCGAGGCCCACCGCCACCAGCAGCACGAAGACCAGGGCGGTCTCCCACCAGCGGGCCCCGGCCGGGACCACGTTGGCGAACAGCGCCACGAAGAAGATGATGGCCTTCGCGTTCGAGAGGTTGGTGACGAGCCCCAGCACGAACGCCCGGGCCGGGCCGGGCGCACGCGTCCACGGCACCGCACCCGGCGGCGCCGTGGACGCGGCGGGCCCCGTGGGCGGAGCCCCTCCCGCCGGCACGGCCGCCGGAGCCGTCCGGGCGGCGAGCCCGGCCCGGATCCCGCTCACCCCCAGCCAGCCGAGGAACAGCGCCCCCGCCACCTGGATGAGCAGCTGCACGGTGTCGGCCTGGCTGATCAGGACGGTGACGCCCGTGAGGGACAGCGTGATCCACACGAGGTTGCCGGTCATCACGCCCACGGCCGTGAGCACCCCGGCCGTGCGGGAGCCCAGCGACGAGTTGCGCAGGATCACCAGCACGTCCGGGCCGGGGGCCACGATCCCGGCGATCCACAGGCCCAGCAGGGCGAGGTACTGCGAGACCTCCACGGTCTACCGGGCCCCGCGGCTCATGCGTGCTTGGAGTCCTGGGCGCCCGCCCAGATGTTGATGTCGGAGTCGGTGGCCAGCCGGTCGATGGCCTCCAGCTCCCCGGGGGTGAACGCGAGGTTGCGCACCGCGCCCACGCTGTCCTCGAGCTGCTCCGGGGAGGAGGCGCCCACGAGGGCCGTGGTCACCTGCCCGTCCTGCTGCTCCCGCAGCACCCACGCGATCGCCATCTGGGC
The DNA here is from genome assembly GCF_001942375.1 of Kocuria sp. CNJ-770. Lineage (NCBI taxonomy): Bacteria > Bacillati > Actinomycetota > Actinomycetes > Micrococcales > Micrococcaceae > Kocuria > Kocuria sp. CNJ-770. The sequence continues at coordinate 73,384 of NZ_MKJW01000033.1, read as the reverse complement.
CAGGCTCTGCCCGCGGGCGGCGGCGATCTCGTGCAGGCCGCGGACCTTCTCCAGGGTCGTGTCCGAGAGCCACTCGGGGTCCAGGGACTTCTCGGCCGCGGCCCGGGAGCCCTCCGGGATGCCGTCGAGGTAGCGGTCCGTGAGCATGCCCTGAGCCAGCGGGGAGAACACGATCGAGCCCATGCCGGCCTCGGTCAGCGCCCCCAGCAGCGAGGTCCCCGAGGGACCCGGGGCCTCGACCCACCGGTTGAGCATCGAGTAGGAGGGCTGGTGGATCAGCAGCGGGGTGCCGAGCTCGCGCATGATCTGCTGGGCGCGCTGGGTCAGCTCCGCGTTGTAGGAGGAGATCCCCACGTACAGCGCCCGCCCCGAGCGCACGACGTGGTCGAGGGCCCGCATGGTCTCCTCGAGCGGCGTGTCCGGGTCCGGGCGGTGGTGGTAGAACACGTCCACGTGGTCCAGGCCCATCCGCTGCAGGGACTGGTCCAGGGAGGACAGCAGGTACTTGCGCGAGCCGCCGAAGCCGTAGGACCCCGGCCACATGTCCCAGCCGGCCTTCGAGGAGATCACCAGCTCGTCCCGGTACGGCGCGAAGTCCTCCCGCAGGATCCTGCCGAAGTTCAGCTCGGCGGCGCCGGCCGGCGGGCCGTAGTTGTTGGCGAGGTCGAAGTGGGTCACGCCGAGGTCGAAGGCGCGGCGCAGCGTGGCCCGCTGGGTGGCGAGCGGCTTGTCGTCGCCGAAGTTGTGCCACAGGCCCAGGGAGATCGCGGGCAGCTTGAGCCCGGAGTCCCCCACGCGCCGGAAGGGCATGGTCTCGTAGCGGTCCTCGGCGGCGAGGTAGCGGGCATCGGGTCCGTAGGTGAGCACAGTGGCCTTTCGCGGGTCGGTGGACGGTGGGGCGGACGGGGCGCGGCGGGTCAGTACCGCACCACCGCCGCGCCGTGGGCGGGCAGCGCGGCGACGGCGCCGCCGTCGGCCCCCGCGGTGAGGGACACCTCGCCGGAGCGGAACAGCACCTCGGCGTCGGCCGCTCCCGGGACGGGCACCTCGACGGGGTCCGCCCCGAAGTTGAGGACGACGGCGACCCCGTGGTCGGAGCCCGGCGCCGTGGCCCGGCGGAGCACGAACCAGCGGGCGTCCTCGTCGTGGTCGGTGTCGATGGTCGCGAACCGCGGGTCCGTGAGCTCGGGCACCGCGCGCCGCAGCGCGATGAGCTCGCGGTAGGCGGCCAGCACCCGGGCGTGCTCGCCCCGGCCGGGCTCGTCCCAGTCCAGCTTCGAGTCGGTGAAGGTGCTGGGCGCCTGGGGGTCCGGGACCGTGGACTCGTCCCAGCCCATCGAGGCGAACTCCGCCTTGCGTCCCTTCGCCACGGCCTCGCCGAGCTCGGGCTCGGGGTGGGCGGTGAAGAACTGCCACGGGGTGGACGCGCCCCACTCCTCCCCCATGAACAGCATGGGGGTGAACGGCTGGGTGAGCAGCACGGCGGCGCCGAGCACCTGCTGGTCGGCCGAGAGGCTCGCGCTGATCCGGTCCCCGGCGGCCCGGTTGCCCACCTGGTCGTGGTTCTGGATGCAGGTGACGAACTGCCACGGGCGCACCCGCTGCTTGTCGACCGGCCGGCCGTGGTGGCGGCCGCGGAACACCGACATGGTGCCGTCGTGGTAGAACGCGTCGCGCATGACCTTGTCGAGGGTCCCCAGCGCGGCGAAGTCCGCGTAGTAGCCCTGGGTCTCCCCGGTCAGCGCCACGTGCGCGGCGTGGTGGAAGTCGTCGAGCCACTGCCCGGTCATGCCCAGGCCGTGGGCCGTGGTCGGCGTGATCATCCGGTGGTCGTTGAGGTCCGACTCGGCCACCGTGAACAGCGGCTTGCCCGTCTCCACGCCCACCCGCTCCACGAGCTCGGCGATCTCCTCGAGGATGTGCACGGCCCGGTGGTCCTGCAGCGCGTGCACGGCGTCGAGGCGGAACCCGTCCACGTGGTAGTCGCGCAGCCACATCTCCACGTTGTCGAGGATGTAGTCGCGCACCCCGTCCGAGCCCCAGCCGTCGAGGTTGATGAGGTCGCCCCAGGTGCTGGAGCCGGGCTTGAAGTAGTCGGCGAAAAGGGGCAGGTAGTTCCCGGACGGGCCCAGGTGGTTGTAGACCACGTCCTGGATCACGCCGATCCCGCGCTGGTGGCACGCGTCCACGAAGCGCTGGTAGGCCGCGGGCCCGCCGTAGGACTCGTCCACGGTGTACCAGAGGACGCCGTCGTAGCCCCAGTTGTGCTCGCCGTTGAAGCCGTTGACGGGCAGCAGCTCCACGAAGTCCACGCCGAGCTCCACGAGGTGGTCGAGCCGCTCGACCGCCGCGTCGAGCGTGCCGGCGGGCGTGAAGGTGCCGAGGTGCAGCTCGTAGATCACCGAGCCCGCGAGGGTCCGGCCCGTCCACGCGGTGTCGCCCCACCGGTGCGCGGAGGGGTCGAAGGTGCAGGACAGGTCGTGCACGCCCTGCGGCTGGCGGCGCGAGCGGGGGTCGGGCAGGACCTCGGAGACCTGCGAGCGCTCCTCGGCGGTGCCCTCGTCGAAGGTCTTGCCCAGGACGTAGCCGTAGCGGACGGTGCCCGTGGGGACGTCGGCGTCGTCGGGCAGGGTCCACCAGCCGTCGCGGCGGGCGGCGGGCCCCTCGGGGGAGCCCGCGGGCAGGGACGCGGCGGGGACCATGGCGTGGTCCTCGCCCTCGATCCGCACGGTCACGGACCGGGCGTGCGGGGCCCAGACGTCGAAGCGGTTCAGGTGCTCACGGGTGTTCATGGGGGTTCAGGAGTCCTTCCGGCGCAGCAGCGCCACGGGGTAGTCGGACAGCAGGGCGGACAGCGCCACGGTGCCCGTGTGCGGGCGGTGGGTGAGCACGTCCTCGAAGTCGCCCTCGGGCAGCTCGAGGGTCTCGTCGGTGAAGCCGCCCCGGGCCGCGAGGCCCAGGGGAAGGCGGGTGGCCACGGTCACGGCGCCGCCGCGGTCGAAGGCGAACACGTGCCCGGCCCGCGGGCCGGAGGCCTCCAGCGGGGTGTAGCCGGTGAACAGCTCCGGGTGGTCGCGGCGCAGCCGGAGGGCCCGGCTGGTGACGAGCAGCTTGGCGGCGGCGTCGGGGCCCACGGCCGGGATGCCCTCGACGGTCCCGCCCACGGGGGTGTCCAGCCGGGCGAGCATCGCGGCCCGGGCCTCGAAGTCCACGGGGCGGCGGTTGTCCGGGTCCACGAGGGACTCGGCCCACAGCTCGGAGCCCTGGTAGACGTCGGGGACGCCGGGCATCGTGAGCTGGACCAGCTTGGCGGCGAGCCCGTTGCTCCAGCCGGCCTCGGTGACGTGCTGGGCGAAGCCCTCCACCACGGCCCGGATCTCGGGGTCGTGGAAGACCAGCTCGATGAACCGCACGAGCCGGTCCTCGAAGTCCTCGTCCCCGTCCACCCAGGCGGTCGAGCTGCCGGCCTCGCGGGCGGCCTTGAGCGCGTAGTCCACGGTGCGCTCCTGGGAGAGCGGCCAGGCGCCCACCACGGCCTGCAGCACGAGGTTCACCAGCGGGCCGTCGTCCACCCGCACGCCGGCCTCCTCGGCGAGCTTCTTCGCGGTGCCCACCACGCCGGCCCACTGCTCGCCGGCCTCGGACAGGACCGTGATCCGCGCGCGCACGGCCTCCGAGCGCTTGGTGTCGTGCGTGGACAGGGCGGTCATGGCCAGCGGCTCCTCGGCGGCCCGGCGGCCGAGCTCGGCGTGGGCCTCCTCGGGCGTCACGGCGAAGTGCGAGGGGTCGCCGCCCACCTCGGTGAGGGAGGTCAGGCGGGGGAAGCGGTAGAACGCGGTGTCCTCCACGCCCTTGGCCATGACCATCCCCGAGGTCTGCTGGAAGCGGCGGGCCAGTTCGCCGAGCTCGGCGTCGTCCGTGGCTTCGGCCCCGAGCAGCTCCCCCAGGGTGCCGATCGGTCCGGCGAGGTCGGGACGCCGCGCCCGGGCGGCGTCGAGGGCGGCGCGCAGGTGCTCGGCGCCCTCGGGGAGGTAGCTGCGGTAGACGGGGAAGTTCGCGAGGATCTCCGCGAGGGCGTCCACGGCCTCGTCGTGGCCGAGCCCGGCGCCGGCGGGGACCGACCGGGCCAGGCGCAGGACCTCGGCGTGCAGGGCGTTGTCGGCCATGGCGCGCTTGGTGCCGTGGATCATCTCCTCCCAGTGCACCGGCTCCCCGCCGCGCAGGCGGGCGTCGAGGCTGGTGAGGGCGTACTCCCCCGCCGGGTCGGTGAGCAGCCGGTCGAGCACGCCCAGGGCGTCGTAGCCCGTGGTGCCGGCCGTGGCCCAGTCCCCGGGCAGCCGCTCCCCGGGCTCCAGGATCTTCTCCACGACGACATAGGCGCCGCCGGTGAGCTCCTTGAGCCGCTCGAGGTACTGCCGCGGGTCCCGCAGCCCGTCGGGGTGGTCGATGCGCAGCCCGTCGACGAGGCCCTCGTCGATCCAGCGTTTGATCTCGGCGTGGGACTCGTCGAAGACCTCCGGGTCCTCCACGCGCAGTCCGGCGAGCGTGGCCACGGTGAAGAAGCGGCGGTAGTTCAGCTCGGCGTCGCCGCGGCGCCAGTTGATCAGCTCGTAGTGCTGGCGGGCGTGGACGTCCTGCGGGTCGTCGCCCGCGGCCCAGGTGCCCTCCGCGAGGGGGTAGACGTTGTCGTAGTAGCGCAGGGTGCCGTCCTCGACGCGCAGCTGCGCCAGCTCCTCGTCGCCGTCGCCGAGCACCGGGATCAGCACCTTGCCGCCGCCGGCCTCCCACTCGACGTCGAAGGCGTCCGCGTAGGGCGAGTCCCGCCCCTGCTCGAGCAGGGACCACCACCACGGGTTCTGCTGCGGGACGGCCACGCCCTGGTGGTTCGGGACGATGTCGACCAGCACGCCCATGCCGCGGCCGTGGGCGGCGTCGGCGAGCGCCCTGAGCCCGGCGGGGCCGCCGCGGACGGGGTCCACCTCGGCCGGGGACGCGACGTCGTAGCCGTGGTCCGAGCCGTCGACGGCCCGCAGGATCGGGGACAGGTAGACCCAGTCCGCACCGAGGTCGTGGAGGTAGTCCACGAGCCCGGCCGCGCGGTCCAGCGTCAGGTCGGAGGTGATCTGGAGTCGGTAGGTCGAGATAGGTGTGCGCACCGCTCCAGTCTGTCGGCCCGGCCCCGGAAACGCCAGCAGGCTGTCGACCCGTGTCCGGGTCGACAGCCTGCCGGCGCCTCAGCTCACTGGTCCGCGGGCGTCCTCGAGTACACCGCCACGGAGGCGGCGACCGACGCGTCGGGCTCCTCCTCGGGGGCCTCGTAGGCGCGCAGCACGACCGTGGACTTGCCCTCCAGGGTGATCGAGCTGCGGGCCTTGCGGATCTGCCCGTCGGAGTGCTTGCCGGCGGTGTCCAGGATCTCCTCCCACTGCCGGCCGTAGCGGGCCGGCGGCAGCTTGTACTTCACGGGCTCCGGGTTGGAGTTGAAGTACACGATGAAGTTGACGTCCGTGATGGGCTGCCCGCGCATGTCCACCCCCGCGATGCCGTGGCCGTTGAGCCACATGCCCAGCGACCGGGACAGCGGCTCGTCCCAGTCGGCGGGCTTCATCGGGGAGCCGTCGGTGTTCAGCCACGCGATGTCGGGCATCGGCCGCCCGGTGTCGTCCTCGTCCATCTCCACGGGCCGGCCGTCGAAGAAGTTGGACCGGCGGAACGTGGGGTGCTGGTGGCGCAGCTGGGTGACCGCGGCGGTGAACTCGGTGAGCGGGCCGTCCATCGCCTCCCAGTCGATCCAGGACAGCTCGTTGTCCTGGCAGTAGGTGTTGTTGTTGCCGTCCTGGCTCCGGCCCAGCTCGTCCCCGTGCAGGACCATGGGCGTGCCCTGGGACAGCAGCAGGGTGGCGAGGAAGTTGCGCTGCTGGCGGGCGCGCAGCGCCAGGATCTCCGGGTCGTCGGTGGGGCCCTCGACGCCGCAGTTCCAGGAGCGGTTGTGGGACTCCCCGTCGTTGTTGTCCTCGCCGTTGGCGTCGTTGTGCTTCTCGTTGTAGGAGACGATGTCCCGCAGCGTGAAGCCGTCGTGGGCGGTGACGAAGTTGATCGACGCGAAGGGACGCCGGCCGCTGTGCTCGTAGAGGTCCGCGGAGCCCGTGATCCGGGAGGCGAACTCGCCGAGGGTCGCCGGCTCGCCGCGCCAGAAGTCGCGGACCGTGTCCCGGTACTTGCCGTTCCACTCGGTCCACTGCGGCGGGAAGTTGCCCACCTGGTAGCCGCCGGGGCCGATGTCCCACGGCTCGGCGATCAGCTTGACCTGGGAGACGACCGGGTCCTGCTGGACGAGCTCGAAGAACGTGGAGAGCTTGTCCACGTCGTAGAACTCGCGGGCCAGGGTGGCGGCGAGGTCGAAGCGGAAGCCGTCCACGTGCATCTCGGTCACCCAGTAGCGCAGGGAGTCCATGATGAGCTGCAGGGAGTGCGGGTGCCGGACGTTGAGGGAGTTGCCGGTGCCCGTGTAGTCCATGTAGAACTTCTCGTCGCCCTCCACCGTGCGGTAGTAGGCCTGGTTGTCGATGCCCTTCATGGACAGCGTGGGGCCCATGTGGTTGCCCTCGGCGGTGTGGTTGTACACCACGTCGAGGATGACCTCGATGTCCGCCTGGTGCAGGGCGCGCACCATGGCCTTGAACTCCTGGACCTGGCCGCCGAGGTCGTTGGTGGAGTTGTACTCGTTGTGCGGGGCGAAGAAGCCGATCGTGTTGTAGCCCCAGTAGTTGCGCAGGCCCTTCTCGAGCAGCGTGCTGTCCTGCACGAACTGGTGCACGGGCATCAGCTCGATGGCCGTGACGCCGAGCTTCTGCAGGTGGGCGATGACCGAGGGGTGGGCCACGCCGGCGTAGGTGCCGCGCTGCTCCTCCGGGACGTCCGGGTGCTGCTGGGTGAGGCCCTTCACGTGCGCCTCGTAGATCACGGACTTGTGGTACGGCGTGCGCGGGGTGCGGTCGCCCTCCCAGTTGAAGAACGGGTTGATCACCACGCCCATGGCCATGTGCGGGGCCGAGTCCTCCTCGTTGAGGGAGTCCTCGGCGCCGAAGTCGTAGGAGAACAGCGGCTGGGCCCAGTCGAACTCGCCCGCGATCGCCTTCGCGTAGGGGTCGAGCAGCAGCTTGGAGGGGTTGCAGCGCTGGCCCGCCGCGGGGTTCCACGGCCCGTGCACCCGGTAGCCGTAGCGCTGGCCGGGCTGGACCGTGGGCAGGTAGCAGTGCCAGACGTAGCCGTCCTGCGCGTCGACCTCGATGCGGGTCTCCGTCCCGTCGTCGTCGAACAGGCACAGTTCGACCTTCTCGGCGACCTCGCTGAAGAGCGCGAAGTTGGTGCCGGTGCCGTCGAAGGTGGCGCCGAGGGGATAGGGCTGGCCGGGCCAGACTTCCATGGGATCTCCTGTCGTACCGCCGGGCAGGGGTCACCGTCAGCGGGCTGGTGTTCGGGGCAAGTGCGCTTAACCTTAGCGGGGTCGGGCGGCTGCCGTGGCCGCCCGGGAGCCGAGCCGCCCACCGAGCCGGGTGCGCGGCTCAGGCGCGGGAGCGCAGCACCCGCCGGACGTTGCCGGCGAGGACCGTGGGCGGCACGGGCCCGAGCCCGTCCAGGCGGGAGGCGTACCCGTGGACGGCCACGGCGAGCGCGGCCGCCACCGCGAGGCGGGCGTCCCCGCGGGCCCAGTCCCCGGCGGCGGCGAACGCGTCCGGGTCCTCGGCGCAGCCGGCGAGCGCGGCGCCCATGATCCCCGCGAGGGTGTCCCCGCTGCCGGCCGTGGCCAGCCAGGGACTCCCGTCCGCCTGGGAGAGCAGCGTGCCGTCCGGGGCGGCCACCAGGGTGGTGGCGCCCTTGAGCACGACCACGGCGCCGGTGGCCTCCGCGGCCGCGCGCGCCCACCGGGCGGGCTCGGCCTCGATCGCGGCGCGGTCGGGGGCGTCCGCGTCCCCCCGCAGGGCGGCCAGCCAGGCGAGGACCTGCTCCAGCTCCCCGGCGTGCGGGGTGAGCACCTTCCCGGGGCCGAGACCGCCCTCGGCCGCGGCGCGCGCCGCGGCCGTGAGCGCACCGGCGTCCACGACGGCGGGCAGCCCGCCGGCGAGGACGGCCCCGATCCGCGACTCCTGCGCGGGGTCGCCCACCGCGCCCGGGCCCACGACCCACGCCTGGACGTGCACGTCGGCGGGGTGGTCCTCGGAGGCGACCACCTCCGGGCTGGTCAGGCAGACCAGCGAGCGGGTCGCGGCGTCGCCGAGGTGGCGGACCATGCCGGCGCCGGCGTCCACGGCGGCCCGGGTGCACATCAGGGCGGCGCCGGGGTACGTGGGCGAGCCGGCCACGACGCCGACCACGCCCCGGGAGTACTTGTGGGACGCCGCGCCGGGTCGCGGCCACAGCGCCGCGACGTCGCCGGGCTCGAGCCGGCGCAGCGCCGGGTCGGGCAGGGCGTCCTCGATGCCGATCCGCACGGTGCGCACCTCCCCGCAGGAGCGATCGCCCGGGGGCAGGAGGAGCCCGGCCTTCGCGCCGCCGAAGCTCACCGTCAGGTCCGCGGGGAGCACCGGTCCGGTGACGGCGCCCGTGTCGGCCGAGACCCCGGAGGGGACGTCGCAGGCCACGACCAGCGGGCGTCCCGCTCCGGCCACCGCTCCAGCACCGCCCGGGCGAGGTCCGCGGCGGCCCCGCGCAGCCCGCCGCGGGCGCCGGTGCCGAGCACGGCGTCGAGCACCAGGTCGGCGGCGAGCACGCGCGCGGGCCCCTCCCCCTCCGGGGCGTCCGCCAGCGGCAGGACGCGCCCGCCGGCCGCGGCGAGGGCCGCGGCGCCCTCGGGGTGCAGCCGGTCCCCGACCGCCACGGCCAGCACGGACGCTCCGCGCCGGGCCAGCTCGGCCCCGGCCCACAGTCCGTCCCCGCCGTTGTTCCCGGTGCCCGTCAGGACGACCACCCGGGCCCCGGCCACCCGGCCGCGGCGGGCGCGCAGGCGCTCCGCGCAGGCCAGGGCCAGGCCGTGGGCGGCGCGGCGCATCAGGGCGGGGCCCTCCCCCCGGGCCAGGAAGGGCGCCTCCGCGTCGCGCACCTGCGCGCCCGTGTACGCCGCGATCACGACGCCGCCCCGGTCCCGGCGGACTCCGCCGCACTCGCCCCGGTGGGCGCGGCGCCCCCGGGCTCCCCGGTGCGCTCGGCGATGACCATGGCCATCGCGATCCCGCCGTCGTGGGTCATGGTCAGGTGCCACCGGTCGATGCCCTGCCGTCGGGCCTCCTCCGCCACGGTCCCCTCCGTGCACAGCACCGGGGCGCCGGAGGGGTGGTTCTCGATCCAGCAGTGCTGCCAGATCATGCCGGGCGGCGCCTTGAGCGCCTTGGCCGCCGCCTCCTTCGCCGCGAAGCGCGCCGCGAGCGACCGGACGTGCAGGTCCCGCTCGAGCGGGGTGAACAGCCGGGCCACGAGGCCGGGGGTGCGGGCGATCTGCTCCTCGAAGCGGGCGATGTCCACCACGTCGATGCCGGTGCCGATGATCATGCCCCCCACCCTAGCCACACCCGGCCGGGGCCTCCGACGACCACCGGCCCGCCGCCCCGGGAACGGGGCGACGGGCCGGTGTCCGGCGGGCGGCTACTCGACGGTGACGGACTTCGCGAGGTTGCGCGGCTGGTCCACGTCGTAGCCCTTGGCGGTGGCGAGCTCGCAGGCGAAGATCTGCAGCGGCACCGTGGTGAGCAGCGGCTGGAGCAGCACCGAGGACTGCGGGACGCGGAAGATGTGGTTCGCGTAGTCCGCGACGGCCTCGTCCCCCTCCTCGGCGATGACGATGGTCACCGCGCCGCGGGCGCGGATCTCCTGGATGTTGGAGACCACCTTCGAGTGCAGGGAGTCGCGGCCCCGCGGGGAGGGCACGATCACGAAGACGGGCTGGCCTTCCTCGATCAGCGCGATCGGGCCGTGCTTGAGCTCGCCGGCGGCGAAGCCCTCGGCGTGGATGTAGGCGATCTCCTTGAGCTTCAGGGCGCCCTCCAGGGCCACCGGGTAGCCGACGTGGCGGCCGAGGAACAGCACGGAGGCCGCGTCCTTCATCGACTGGGCGAGGTCCTTGACCGCGTCCTGGGCGTCGATGACCTGCTGGATCTTGGCGGGCATGGCCTCGAGCTCGGCGAGGATCCCGGCGATCTCGTCCTTGTACTTGTTGCCGCGCAGCTGGGCGAGGTAGAGCCCCAGGAGGTAGGCGGCGGTGATCTGGGCCAGGAACGCCTTGGTCGAGGCCACCGCTATCTCGGGCCCGGCGTGCGTGTAGAGCGCGGCGTCGGCCTCGCGCGGGATGGTGGAGCCGTTGGTGTTGCAGATCGCCACGACCTTGGCCCCCTGCTCCTGGGCGTGCCGGACCGCCATGAGGGTGTCCATGGTCTCGCCCGACTGGGACAGGGCCACCACCAGGGTGCGCTCGTTGACGATCGGGTCGCGGTAGCGGAACTCGTGGGCGAGCTCCACCTCGGTGGGGATCCGGCACCAGTGCTCGATGGCGTAGCGGGCGACCTGCCCGGCGTAGGCGGCGGTGCCGCAGGCGACGACGACGATCTTGTCCACCGCACGGAGCACGGACTCGTCGATCCTCAGCTCGTCGAGGACGAGGTTGCCGTCCGGGTCGGTGCGGCCCATCAGGGTCTGCTCCACGGCGGAGGGCTGCTCGTTGATCTCCTTCTCCATGAAGGAGGGGAAGCCGCCCTTCTCTGCCGCGGCGGCGTCCCACAGCACCTCGAAGGGCTTGCCCTCCGCCCGGTTGCCGTGGAAGTCGGTGATCTCGTAGTCGTCGGCCGTGATGGTCACGACCTGGTCCTGGCCGAGCTCGACGGCGCTGCGGGTGTAGTCGATGAACCCGGAGACGTCGGAGCCCAGGAAGTTCTCGCCCTCGCCGAGGCCGAGCACCAGCGGGGAGTTGCGGCGGGCGGCGACGACGTGGCCGGGGTGGTCCACGTGCACGGCGAGGAGGGTGAACGCGCCCTCGAGCCGGCGGCAGGCGATCTGCATGGCGGTCGTGAGGTCCTGGTCGCCGAGGTCGTTGTAGGTGTCGGCCAGCAGTGCGGCGGCCACCTCGGTGTCGGTCTCCGAGGCGAACTCGTGGCCCTTCTCGACCAGCTCGCGCTTGATCTCCGCGAAGTTCTCGATGATGCCGTTGTGGATCACGGCCAGCCGGCCGCCGTCGACGACGTGCGGGTGGGCGTTGGTGTCGGACGGGCCGCCGTGGGTGGCCCAGCGGGTGTGCCCGATGCCCGTGGTCGAGGGCGGCAGGGGGCGCTCGCCCAGCTCCTGCTCGAGGTTCAGCAGCTTGCCGGCCTTCTTGCGGAAGCCGACGCTGCCGTTCGAGAGCACCGCGACACCCGCGGAGTCGTAGCCGCGGTACTCGAGGCGCCGCAGGCCTTCCACGAGGACGTCCAGGGCGTCGTGCCCGGAGGAGGTGCCGCGCTCGTCCGCGGATTGGGAGGAGGGGCCCACATATCCAACAATTCCACACATGCGCCTCAGGCTACCGCATGGATCCGTGCCGGCCGGGCGCGCCGGACCGGGGGCGCGGACCCCATTTCCGGGGACGGCCGCGGCGCCGTGTCCCCGGAACGGGCCCGGCCCGGCGGCCCGCTCCGGGCCGTCCCGGAGCCCTCGGGGCCGCGGCCGCCCGGCTCCCGACCGGCCGGGGCCCGGCCGGGTCCGACCGGCCGGGCCCCGGGTCAGTCGTTGACCTTCCCGAGCAGCTCGAGCACCTCGTCGGCGGTGCTCGCCTCGTCCAGCTGCCGCACCTTCTCCTTGTTGCCGAAGATCTTCGCGACCCGCGACAGGATGGCCAGGTGCTCGTTGTCCTTGCCGGCGATGCCGATCACCCAGGTCACCGGCTTGCCGTTCCAGTCCAGGCCCTCGGGGTACTTCACGACCGACAGGGCCGAGGAGCGGATGCTGTCCTTGGCCTGGTTGGTGCCGTGCGGGATCGCCAGCCCGTTGCCCATGAAGGTGGACACGGAGGACTCGCGCTCGTGCATGGAGGTCACGTACGCGTCGGTCACCGCCCCGGCCGCGACCAGCAGCCCGCCCGCCTCGTCGATGGCCTGCTCGGCGTTGCGCGCCCCGCCGTCCATCACGATCCGCTCCCGGGTCAGGATCGCGCCGCCGGAGGCGGCCTCCCCGTCCGCGGCGGGCCCGCCGGTCGCGGCGGCGGCAGCGGCGCCGCCCGAGGTGGCCGATGCCGTGCCGGCCGCCGCCCCGTCCGGGACGGTGTCCTGCGCCGGGGCGGCGCCGGCGGGCACGGTCGCGCCGTTGCGCTGCTGGACGGCCTCGACGATCTCGTCGTAGCGGGGGCTGCCCATGAAGTTGTCCACGGTCACCACCGCGGCGCTGGGCACCTTGGGCCGGGCGCGGGTGGCCAGGTCCTGGTGGGTGACCACGATGTCGAAGTCGTCGGTGAGGTTGGCGATGGCGGCGTTGGTGACCTTGACGTCCCCGAAGCCGGCGGCCTTGACCTTGTTGCGCAGCACCGAGGCGCCCATCGCGGAGGAGCCCATCCCGGCGTCGCAGGCGAAGACGATGTGGTGCACGGGCCCGCCGTCGGCCAGCTCCCGGGCGGCGGTCCCGCCGGTGTCCGCGCCGCCGCTGGTGCCGACCGTCGCGGAGGAGACGGTGGCCTTTCGGCCCTTCATCGCCTCCATCCGGGAGGTGGCCTCGGTGAGGTCGCCCTCGCCCTTGTCCCGGGAGGCCTTGAGGATCACCGAGGCCACCAGGAAGGACACCACGGTGGCCGCGGTCACCGCCAGGATCACCCCCACGTAGGAGTCCGAGGCGGTCTGGGCCAGCACCGCGATGATCGAGCCCGGGGCGGCCGGGGCGCGCAGTCCGGCGTCGAAGATGGTCAGGGTGAAGATCCCGGTCATGCCCCCGGCGATGGCGGCCAGGATGAGGGCCGGCTTCATCAGCACGTAGGGGAAGTAGATCTCGTGGATCCCGCCCACGAAGTGGATCAGCGCCGCCCCGGGGGCCGAGGCCCGGGCCGCGCCGCGGCCGAAGAACATGTAGGCCAGCAGGATGCCCAGCCCCGGGCCCGGGTTGGCCTCGAGCAGGAACAGGATCGACTTGCCCTGTTCCAGCGCCTGGGCGGTGCCCAGCGGGGTGAGGATGCCGTGGTTGATCGCGTTGTTGAGGAACAGCACCTTGGCCGGCTCGATCAGGATCGAGGTCAGCGGCAGCAGACCGCGGGTCACCAGGAAGTCCACCGCCGCCGCGGCCGCGGTGGAGAAGGCCAGCACCGCCGGGCCGACCACGAAGAACCCCACGATCGCCATCAGCGCCGCGAAGATGCCGGCCGAGAAGTTGTTCACCAGCATCTCGAACCCGGGCTTGATCTTGCCGTCCCAGATCGCGTCGATCTTCTTCATCAGCCACGCGGTGAGCGGGCCCATCAGCATCGCCCCGATGAACATCGGGATGTCGGTGCCCACGATCACCCCCATCGTGGCGATCGCCCCGACCACGCCGCCGCGCACGTCGTAGACCATCCGCCCGCCGGTGTAGGCGATCAGCAGCGGCAGCAGGTAGGTGATCATCGGGCCCACCAGGCCCGTGTACGGCTCACCCTCCGCGTTCTGCCCGAACCCGCCCAGCGGGCCGAAGGGGGTGAACCCGGCCTCGATGAAGAACGCGGTGATCAGCCCCCAGGCGATGAACGCCCCGATGTTGGGCATGATCATCCCCGAGAGGAACGTGCCGAAGCGCTGTACGTGCGCGCGGGCCGCGCCTGACCGGCCGCCCGTCGATGATGTGGTGTCCGTGGTCGTCGCCGTGGCCATGGTGCTGTCCTCGCTCTCGAGAGAGGCCGTGCTCCCTCCGTCGGATCGCACGCGCCCTGCGGTGTCACGGCCCGTCGGACGTCGACGGCCGGAACGTGCACAAATCTACACCCGGGTACCGGCGCTGTCTGCGATGCGCGGGGCCGTGACACGGCGCGGTCTAGACTGTGCTCGATGACCGCATCTACGCTGAGCGAACGCACCTCGCCCTTCGTGGAGCTCGACCGGCAGACCTGGTCGAGGCTTTCCCACGAGATCGACGTTCCCCTCACCTCTCAGGAGATCGAGAGCCTGCGCGGCCTCGGCGACCGGCTCGACGTCGCGGAGGTCCGCGAGGTGTACCTCCCGCTCTCGCGGCTGCTCACCCTCTACGACGAGTCGTCCAACCGGCTCAACGCCTCCACCAACGCCTTCCTGGGCGAGGAGCACGCCCGCACGCCCTTCGTGATCGGCATCGCCGGGTCCGTGGCGGCCGGCAAGTCCACCACCGCCCGCCTGCTGCGGGAGCTGATGTCCCGCTGGCCCTCCACCCCGAACGTCCAGCTGATCACCACGGACGGGTTCCTCCACCCCAACGCCGAGCTCCAGAGCCGCGGGCTCATGGACCGCAAGGGCTTCCCGGAGTCCTACGACCGCCGGGCCCTGCTCCGCTTCGTCGCCAAGATCAAGTCCGGCGCCCCCGAGGTGCGGGCCCCGAAGTACTCGCACCACAGCTACGACATCGTGCCCGGCGAGGAGGTCGTGGTCACCCGTCCCGACGTCGTGATCATCGAGGGGCTCAACGTGCTCGCGCCGGCCAAGGTGGGCCCCGGGGACCGGGCCGCCCTCGCGCTCAGCGACTTCTTCGACTTCTCCATCTACGTGGACGCCCGGCCGTCGGACATCGAACGGTGGTACGTGGAGCGGTTCCAGGCGCTGCGCTACTCCGCCTTCGCCGATCCCGGCTCGTACTTCCACCGCTACGCCGACCTCTCCGACGCCGAGGCGGTCGCGACCGCCACCGGGATCTGGCGGCGGATCAACGAGCCGAACCTCATCGAGAACGTGCAGCCGACCCGGGGACGCGCCCGGCTGATCCTCTCCAAGGACTCGGACCACTCGATCCGCCGCGTGCTGCTGCGCAAGAACTGATGCGCGCCCTCCGACGCGCCGTGCAGGGGCCCGGCCCGGCGGCCCGCGTGACCGGACCGATCGGCACGGGGCTGCTCGTGGCCGGGCTGCTCGGCGGATGCGCTCCGGGCGCCGGGCCGTCCGCCGGCCGCGAGGACTCCCCGCTGGGCAGTCCTCCTCCGGCGGCGTCGGCCCCCGGGCCGTCCGGCACCGACCCGGCCGGCACCGAGGGGTCCGGCACCGGCGCGCCGGTGGGCCCGCCCACCGACGCCGCGTCCGCCACGGCCCCGGCCGAACGGCCCCGGCCGCCGGAGCTGGACGACCCCGCCTCCCTGTCCGTCGTGGTCAACAAGCGCCGGCCCCTCGTCCCGCCGGACTGGGCGCCGCCGGTCCTCGAGGACGTCGAGGGCCACCGGCTGCGGCCCGAGGCGGCCGCGGCCGCCCGCGGGATGCTCGCGGAGGCGCGGGCGGACGGGGTGCCGCTGCGGATCGTCTCCGGCTACCGCTCCTGGGCGCAGCAGCAGGAGACGTACGCCGGCTGGGTGGCGCGCAAGGGCCAGGCCGCCGCGGACGATGTCTCGGCCCGGCCGGGGCACTCGGAGCACCAGACCGGTCTGGCCCTGGACGTCGGCGAGGGCGGCGGCTGCGACCTGCAGGTGTGCTTCGCCGACACGGCCGCCGCCGCGTGGGTGGCCGAGCACGGGCCCGAGCACGGCTTCGTCGTCCGCTACCCGTGGGGCGAGGAGGCGGTCACCGGCTACTGGTACGAGCCGTGGCACCTGCGCTATCTCGGGCCCGGGCCGGCGCAGGAGCTCGTGCGCTCGGGCGCCGCCACCCTGGAGGAGTTCGCCGGGCTGTCCCCGGCCCCGGACTACGCGACGGGCGCCCCGGGCTGATCCGCCGCCGCGCCCTCCGGGGCGTCCCACCGGAGACCGGTCCCCGGGACAGGTGCATTGGGGAGGCGGCACCGGGGAGGCGACACTCAGGAGGTGACGCCGTGCGGGCCGCCGGCGGGTAGTCTGCGGGGATGCTCAAGGGATTCAAGGACTTCATCATGAAGGGCAACGTGCTGGACCTGGCCGTGGCCGTGATCGTCGGCGCGGCCTTCGCCCAGGTCGTCAACGCCATGGTCGAGGCGGTGCTCATGCCGGGGATCTCCGCGCTGGTCGGCTCACCCAATTTCGACTCGTTCGCCGTGGTCTCCCTCAACGGCAACGACATCCGGTTCGGGGTGCTGCTCACCGCGCTCGTCAACTTCCTGCTCGTGGCCGCCGCGGTCTACGTCGCCGTCGTCCTGCCCATGAACAGGGTGCTCGAGGCCCGCAACCGGCGCCTCGGCATCGACCCGGACGTGGAGGAGGCCGACGCCCAGGTGCAGCTGCTCACCGAGATCCGTGACGAGCTGCGCCGGCGCGCCTGACCACGGGCACGGGGACGCCGGAGGCCCGCACCGAGTTCTCGGTGCGGGCCTCCGGCGTCCGCGGCGGCGGCTCAGACCGTGAGGGCCAGCTCCCGCTCCACCACCGAGGCGAGGTACTCCGTCTCCGCCCGGGCGGCCTCCTCGGAGGCCGCCTCGACCATCACCCGGACCACGGGCTCCGTTCCCGACGGGCGCAGCAGCACCCGGCCCGTCTCGCCGAGGCGCTGCTCGACCTCCGCGACGGCCGCCTGCACCCCGGGGTTGGAGCCCACCGCGGCGCGGTCCACGCCGCGCACGTTCAGCAGCACCTGCGGCAGTCGGGTCATCACCGTGGCCAGCTCCGCGAGCGGCGCCCGGGTCTGGGCCACGCGCGAGGCCAGCATCAGCCCGGTCAGCAGGCCGTCCCCCGTGGTGGCGAAGTCGGACATGATCACGTGGCCGGACTGCTCCCCGCCCAGGTTGTAGCCGTGCTCGGTCATGGTCTCGAGGACGTAGCGGTCCCCCACCGCGGTCTCGCGCAGCTCGATGCCCGCCTCCCGCAGGGCGAGCTTGAGCCCGAGATTGCTCATCACGGTCGCCACCAGGGTGTCGCCGACGAGCCGGCCGGCGTCCTTCATGGCCAGGGCGAGGATCGCCATGATCTGGTCGCCGTCCACCTCCCGGCCGGAGGCGTCCACGGCGAGGCAGCGGTCCGCGTCGCCGTCGTGGGCGATCCCGAGATCGGCGCCGAGCTCCACGACGGCCCGGCGGAGGGGCTCCAGGTGGGTCGAGCCGCAGCCGTCGTTGATGTTCAGGCCGTCGGGCTCCGCGCCGATGACGTGCACCTCGGCGCCCGCGCCGCGGAACGCGTCCGGGGAGACGCCGCTGGCGGCGCCGTTGGCGCAGTCCAGGACCACGCTGAGGCCCTCAAGCCGGTGCGGGATCGCCCCGACCAGGTGCAGGACGTAGCGGTCCTCCGCGTCCGTGAGCAGGTGGATGCGTCCCACCCCGGCGCCCGTGGGGCGGCGGAAGTCACCGGCCTCGAAGACCGCCTGGATCTCGTCCTCCACGCGGTCGGGCAGCTTGCGCCCGCCGTGGGCGAGGAACTTGATCCCGTTGTCCGGGGCCGGATTGTGCGAGGCGGAGATCATCACCCCGAAGTCGGCGTCCAGGTCCGCGACCAGGTAGGCCAGCGCGGGGGTCGGCAGCACTCCGGCGTCGTGCACGTCCACCCCCGACCCGGCGAGGCCGGCGGAGACGGCGGCGCTGAGGAACTCGCCGCTGGCGCGCCCGTCCCGGGCGACGACCGCGGTGGGGCGCCGCCCCGAGGTGGCGTGGCCGTGGCCCAGCACGATGGCGGCGGCCTGGGCCAGGTCCAGGGTCATGTTGGCTGTGAGGAGGTCGTTCGCGAGCCCGCGCACGCCGTCCGTTCCGAATAATCTAGACATCGCCCCCCATCCTACGTTCCCCTCGCCGCGGGATGCGTGAGGCGGCGCACGAACGCACGGACCCCGTCCGCGTCCGGTGGGCACCGGGGCGGACGGGGTCCGTGGGGCTGGGCGAGCGGGCCGGGCGGCCCGTCGATCAGCGCTTGGAGTACTGCGGGGCCTTGCGGGCCTTCTTGAGACCGGCCTTCTTGCGCTCGATGACGCGCGGGTCACGGGTGAGGAAGCCGGCCTTCTTGAGCGTGGGCCGGTTGTTCTCCACGTCGATCTCGTTCAGGGCACGGGCCACGCCGTGGCGCAGCGCCCCGGCCTGGCCGGAGGGGCCACCGCCGTGGATGCGGGCGATGACGTCGTAGGCGCCCTCGAGCTCCAGCAGCCGGAAGGGGTCGTTGACCTCCTGCTGGTGCAGCTTGTTCGGGAAGTAGTTCTCCAGGGTGCGGCCGTTGATGGTCCACTGGCCGGAGCCGGGGACGACGCGCACGCGGGCGACGGCCTCCTTGCGGCGGCCCACGGCCTGGCCGGAGACGGTCAGGGCGGGGCGCTCGGCGGCGACGGCGGTCTCCCCGGCGGGGGCCGACTCGGAGGTGTAGCTGCTCAGCTGCTCCTCGACGTCCACGGTGTTCTGCTCTTCAGTGTTCTGAGCCACGATTCTCCTCGATCAGTTCTTGTCTCGTAGGCCCGGAACTACTGGGCGACCTGGGTGAACTCGAAGGCCTGGGGCTGCTGGGCACCGTGGGGGTGCTCCGGGCCGGCGTAGACCTTGAGCTTGGACATCTGCTGGGCGGCCAGCTTGTTCTTCGGGAGCATGCCACGGATGGCCTTCTCCACGGCGCGGACCGGGTTCTTCTCCAGCAGCTCGGCGTAGGAGGTGGACTTGAGTCCGCCCGGGTAGCCGGAGTGGCGGTAGGCCCGCTTCTTCTCGAGCTTGGAGCCGGTCAGGGCGACCTTCTCGGCGTTGATGATGATGACGAAATCACCGGCGTCCACGTGGGGAGCAAAGGTCGGCTTATGCTTTCCGCGCAGCAGCGTTGCGGTCTGGCTGGCAAGACGACCCAGGACGACGTCGGTGGCATCGATGACGTGCCACTGGCGCTGAATGTCACCGGGCTTCGGGGTGTACGTACGCACGTTAGTTTGCCTTCGTTCGGGTTCTCTCGGTGGCGCTAGTTGGGATCACGCCGTTTCTCGGTGTGCCGTCCGGGGCTCGGGTGAGGGCCGAGCTGCATCCGGTGCCCGAGACCCCGGTGCACCGGAGCGCCATGCGTCCTGCAACTGGACGGCGGATCCGGGTACACGTGAACCGAGGCGGGACACGCACAACAGCACCCCACGTTACCGGATCGGACGGGCAAAGACCACTCCGCGGCATACACCCGGACGGTGCGGCGGTCAATCCCGGTGCAGGGGGTCCCGGAGGGCGCGGGTGCGCTCGGCCCGCTCCCCCAGTCCGGCGTCGCCCGGGTAGCGCACCTCCTCGAGGACGAGGGCGTGCGGGGGCGCCAGGAGCACCCGCGCGTCGCGCACCCGGTCCGCCAGGCGGCGGCCCAGCCAGTCCCGGCCCTCGCGCCCGGCGCCCACGCGGGCCGCGGCGCCGACGACGGAGCGGACCATGTGGTGGCAGAACGCGTCCGCCTCGATGCCGAGCACCACCAGGCCGTCCCGGTCCCGCTCGACGGACACGGCGAGGACCTCCCGCACCGTGGTGGCGCCCTCCCGCGGCCGGCAGAAGGAGAGGAAGTCGTGCAGCCCGACCAGCTCCTGCACGGCGGCGGCCATCACGCCGGCGTCCAGCTCGTCCTTGGTCCACCAGGTCAGGTGGCGGGTCAGCGGGTCGTGGCCCGCCGCGCCGTCGTCGATCCGGTAGCTGTAGCGGCGCGAGACGGCCGAGAACCGGGCGTCGAAGCCCGCCGGCGCGGCCGCGGCGCGGCGCACCACGACCGCCCCCGGGCTCTCCGGCAGGCCGCCCTCGCGGCGGCCGCGCCCCAGCACGTGGCCGAGCGCACCGGTGAGCCGGCGCTCGAGCGCGGCCCCGGGGTCCTCCCCGCGGCCGCGGGCGAGACCGCGCCACTCCTCCGGGGTGAGGTCCAGGTGCACCACCTGTCCGCGGGCGTGGACACCGGTGTCGGTCCGGCCCGCCACCACGACCCGCACCTCCCGGCGCACCAGCACGGCCAGGGCGTCCTCGAGGGAGCCCTGGACGGTGGGCAGCCCCGGCTGGCGGGCCCACCCGGCGAAGGGCGCTCCGTCGTAGGCCAGGTCGATCCGCACCCGCACGGGGGACTCGGTCATGGGCGTTCCTCTCGATCGGGGGGCGGCGGCCGGGCTCGCGCTCGGGCGTGCGGGGCCGGGCACGGCAACGCCGCCGGGGACCAGGTCCCCGGCGGCGTGCGCGGTGTTCGTCCGGACGGACCCGCTCAGCGCAGCTTCTGCGCGGCGGACCCACCGGCCGGCTGGAAGCCGGCGGCCTCGGCGTTGGCCGGGGAGTCGAACCAGATCTCGGCGGTGGTGCCCGCGTACCAGCGCGAACCGGGCACGTGGTACTTCATCGAGTTCCGGTTGCCCTTGATCTCGAAGCCCTCGGGGGCCTCGCCGGACTCCAGCGGGGCGTGCGAGCCGGGGAACTCCGCCTCGGTGTTCTCGGCGGCGACCTCCGCGGCCTGCTCGGAGCCGACCTCGGGGGCCTGCTCCTCGGCGGGGATCTCCTCGGCGGCGACCTCGGCGGCGGTGCTGTCGGCCGGGGTGTCGACCGGGGCGGCGGGCGCCGGGGCGGCCTTCGCGGTGGCGCGCTCGGCCTCGGCCACGGTGGCCTTGGTCGCGACGGGCTCCATCACGAGCTCGATGACGGCCATGGGGGCGTTGTCGCCCTTGCGGTTGCCGATCTTGGTGATGCGGGTGTAGCCGCCGTTGCGGTCCTCCATCGCCGAGGCGATGGTGGTGAACAGCTCGTGCACCACGGACTTGTCGGTCAGCTGCGCGAGCACGCGCCGGCGGGCGGCCAGGTCACCGCGCTTGGCGAAGGTGATCAGCCGCTCGGCGTAGGGACGCATCCGCTTCGCCTTGGTGACGGTGGTGGTGATGCGCTTGTGCTCGAACAGCTGCTGGGACAGGTTCGCCAGCATCAGGCGCTCGTGGGCGGGGCCGCCTCCGAGGCGGGGTCCCTTGGTGGGAGTAGGCATGGTTGTTGATCTCCTGGAAGTTCGTCCCGCCCGGGCCGGGCGGCCGGTGGGACCTCAGCGGGAAGGACTAGTGGTCGTCGTCGTCGAACGGGTTCTCGTCGTCGATCGCGGCGGCGCGAGCGGCGAGGTCGAAGCCGGGGGGCGAGTCCTTGAGGGACAGGCCGAGGTCGACGAGCTTGGCCTTCACCTCGTCGATCGACTTGGCGCCGAAGTTGCGGATGTCCATCAGGTCCGCCTCGGAGCGGCCCACGAGCTCACCCACGGTGTGGATGCCCTCGCGCTTGAGGCAGTTGTAGGACCGCACGGTGAGCTCGAGGTCCTCGATGGGCAGCGCCATGTCGGCGGCCATCGCGGCGTCGGTCGGCGAGGGGCCGATCTCGATGCCCTCGGCGGCCGTGTTGAGCTCGCGGGCCAGGCCGAACAGCTCGACCAGGGTGGTGCCGGCGGAGGCCACGGCGTCACGCGGGGTGATGGCCTCCTTGGTCTCCACGTCCAGCACCAGCTTGTCGAAGTCGGTGCGCTGCTCCACGCGGGTGGCCTCCACGCGGAAGGTCACCTTGAGCACCGGCGAGTAGATGGAGTCGACCGGGATGCGGCCGATCTCCGCGTCGCCCGCCTTGTTCTGGGCGGCCGAGACGTAGCCGCGGCCGCGCTCGATGGTCAGCTCGAGCTCGAGCTGGCCCTTCGCGTTGAGCGTGGCGATGTGCAGGTCCGGGTTGTGGATCTCCACACCGGCCGGGGCCGTGATGTCCGCGGCGGTCACGACGCCCGGGCCCTGCTTGCGCAGGTAGGCGACGACGGGCTCGTCCTGCTCCGAGGACACAGCGAGCTTCTTGACGTTGAGGATGATCTCGGTGACGTCCTCCTTCACGCCCTCCACGGTGGAGAACTCGTGGAGCACCCCGTCGAGCCGGATGCTGGTCACGGCAGCACCGGGGATGGAGGAGAGCAGCGTGCGGCGGAGGGAGTTGCCGAGGGTGTAGCCGAAGCCGGGCTCGAGCGGTTCGATCACGAAGCGGGACCGGTTGTCGGCCACGACCTCTTCGGAGAGGGTGGGGCGCTGTGCGATGAGCACTGATGTTTCCTTTCAGCGGGCATCCGCTATATGACGCGCGCAAATGGTGGAAAACAGTTGATGGGTGCGGACCGGTGCCCGGTCCTTCAGTCGGCGTGCCCATCGGGACCCCGGCGGGGTCCCGATGGGCACGCTCGCATCAGACGCGGCGGCGCTTCGGCGGGCGGCAACCGTTGTGCGCGCTCGGGGTGACGTCCGAGATGGAGCCGACCTCGAGGCCGGTGGCCTGCAGGGAGCGGATGGCGGTCTCGCGCCCGGAGCCCGGGCCCTTGACGAACACGTCGACCTTGCGCACGCCGTGCTCCTGCGCGCGCTTGGCGGCGGCCTCGGCGGCCATCTGGGCGGCGAACGGGGTGGACTTGCGCGAGCCCTTGAACCCCATCTCCCCGGCGGAGGACCAGGAGAGGACGGCGCCGGTGGGGTCGGTGATGGTGACGATGGTGTTGTTGAACGTCGACTTGATGTGGGCCTGGCCCTGGGTGACGTTCTTCTTGTCCTTGCGGCGGGGCTTGCGGGCAGCCGCTGCGCGAGTCTTCGGGGGCATGGATGTCTCCTACAAAGTTTTCAGGAAGGGCGGTGAAGAGTGGTGGTGGGCCGCTCGGGGGACCGTGGGGTCCCGGCGTGCGAGCGGCAGCCGGCTACTTCTTCTTGCCGGCGACCGTGCGCTTGGGACCCTTGCGGGTGCGGGCGTTGGTCTTGGTGCGCTGGCCGTGCACCGGCAGGCCGCGGCGGTGCCGGATGCCTGGTAGCTGCCGATCTCGACCTTGCGGCGGATGTCGGCGGCCACCTCGCGGCGGAGGTCACCCTCAACCTTGTAGTTGTCCTCGATGTAGTCGCGCAGCTCCACGAGCTGGGCATCGGTGAGCTCGCGCACGCGCAGGTCGCCCGAGATGCCGGTGGCGCCCAGGGTTGCCAGCGCGCGGGTGCGGCCCACGCCGTAGATGTAGGTGAGCGCGACTTCCAGCCGCTTCTCACGGGGAAGGTCGACGCCTGCGAGACGAGCCATATCGGCGGTTCTCCTTGTGCTGTTCCAGAGGTCTGGAGCATCGCTGTCCGGTCGGTGACGTCATGTCCGTCCGCCGGTCCCCGGCCTCTGTACCGGGGGCGCCCGCCTGGATCTCTCCGGTCGGGAGCGGTGCCTTTCGTGGTTCCACTTGCGTGGGTGGTCGGGGCTGGTCAGCCCTGACGCTGTTTGTGGCGCGGGTTCTCGCAGATCACCATGACCCGCCCGTTGCGGCGGATCACCTTGCACTTGTCGCAGATCGGCTTCACGCTCGGTTGGACCTTCATCGCATTCCTTCGCGTCGTTCTCTCGAGTGGGTGCGGCCCGGACGGCCGCCGGTCCTACTTGTAGCGGTAGACGATACGACCGCGGGTGAGGTCGTACGGGCTCAGCTCCACCACCACGCGGTCCTCGGGGAGGATCCGGATGTAGTGCTGGCGCATCTTGCCGGAGATGTGGGCGAGGACCAGGTGACCGTTGTTCAGCTCAACGCGGAACATCGCGTTGGGCAGAGCCTCGACCACAGTGCCTTCGATCTCGATGACTCCGTCTTTCTTGGCCATATCCTCCGCTAACTTCAGGTGCCCCCCGCCGGGGCGGCGGGCAGGGTTTCGGGTGTACATCGTCGTTAAACGCCGCAGCGGACCTGTACGCGCGCACCATCACCGTTCGTGGTGCACGGTGAGGGTCGGCGGGGTCCGATGAGTGCGGAATCGCTGGAGCACAGACAACCAACAGAACACTCTACGTGATCGGGGGTGCCGCCCGCAACGCGGGAGGCACCCCCGGGCCGCGCCGCCCGGGACGACGCCCGCGCCACGGCTCAGGGCACGGCTCGGACCACGACTCAGACCACGGCGGCGAGCTGCCCGCAGGCGCCGTCGATGTCCGAGCCGCGGGTGTCCCGCACGGTCGTGGGGATGCCGTGGGCGCGCAGGCGCTCCACGAAGTTCTGCTCCACGCCCGGCCGGGACGCGGTCCACTTGGAGCCGGGGGTCGGGTTGAGCGGGATGGGGTTCACGTGCACCCAGCCGGCCCCCCGGGCGTTGAGCTTCTCCCCCAGCAGGTCGGCGCGCCAGCCCTGGTCGTTGATGTCGCGGATCAGGGCGTACTCGATGGACACCCGCCGGCCGGTGACGTCGTAGTACTCGCGGGCGGCGTCGAGGGCCTCGTCCACCTTCCACCGGGTGTTGATCGGGATCAGGTCGTCGCGCAGCTCGTCGTCCGGGGCGTGCAGGGACAGGGCGAGCGTCACGGGCAGCTTCTCCCGGGTGAACTTCCGGATCCCGGGGACCAGGCCGACGGTGGACATGGTGATCCCGCGCGCGGAGATGCCGAGGCCCTCGGGCGAGGGGTCGATCAGCCGGTGCACGGCGCCCAGGGTGGCCTTGTAGTTGGCCAGGGCCTCCCCCATCCCCATGAACACGATGTTGGAGACGCGCAGCGGCTCCTGCTCGGCCCGGCCCACCTTGCCGCCGCGCAGCAGGCGCGCGCCCTGGACCACCTGCTCGACCATCTCGGCGGTCGAGAGGTTGCGGGTCAGCCCGGCCTGCCCGGTGGCGCAGAACGGGCAGTTCATCCCGCACCCGGCCTGCGAGGAGATGCACATCGTCACCCGGTTGGTGTAGCGCATCAGCACCGACTCCACCATCGCCCCGTCGAAGAGCCGGTGCACGCTCTTGAGCGTGGCGCCCTGGTCCGCCTCGAGCGTGCGCACGGAGGTGAGCAGCGTGGGCAGGGCTTGCGCCACCAGCTCCTCCCGCCCGGCCGCGGGCAGGTCGGTCATGTCCTCGGGGGCCGAGGCGAGCCGGTCGAAGTAGTGCCGGGAGAGCTGCCCCGCACGGAAGGGCTTGTGCCCGAGCTGCGTCAGGAACTCGCGGCGGCCCGCGAGGTCGAAGTCGGCGAGGTGCTTCGGCGGCTTGCCCCGGCGCGGCGCGGTGAAGGTCAGCTGGCCGGGTTTCGGGCGGACGGTGAGCTCGACGGGCGTCGCGGTCCGGCCGTCGGCCGGGCCGCTCTGCTGCGGTGCCTGGGTCACGGTGGTCTCCTCGGGGGGTCGTGGGTCGGTCTGCCGGGTCACGGGCGGTCCTCCGGGATCGGGACGGGGGTGACGCCGAGCGGCTCGAGCTCCGAGGCGCCTCCGTCCTCGGCCGTGAGCACCCAGATGCCGTCGGCGTGCAGGGCCACGGAGTGCTCCCACTGGCTGGAGCGGGCGCCGTCGGTGGTGACCACGGTCCAGTCGTCGTCGAGCACGCGGGTGCCGATCCCCCCGCGCACGAGCATCGGCTCGATGGCGAGGGCCATCCCCGGGCGCAGCCGGGGCCCGCGGTCGGTGCTGCGGAAGTTCAGGACGTCGGGGGCCATGTGCATCTTGGAGCCGATCCCGTGCCCCACGTACTCCTCCAGGATCCCGAACCGGTGCCCGGAGACCTGGCGGACGTGGTCCTCCACGGCCGCACCGATGTCGCCGACGTGCGTGCCGCCGGCGACGGCGGCGATCCCGCGCCACATGGCCTGGCGGGTGACCTCGGACAGCTCCGCGTCGGCGGGGTCCGGGCGGCCGAGCAGCACGGTGCGCGCCGAGTCCCCGTGCCAGCCGTCGACGATCGCCCCGCCGTCCACGGAGAGGATGTCGCCCTCCTGCAGCACCTGCTCGCCGGGGATGCCGTGCACCACGACCTCGTTGACGGACACGCACACCGCGGCCGGGTAGCCGTAGTAGCCGAGGAAGTTGGAGCTCGCGCTGTGCTCCTCGAGCACGGAGCGGAACACGGCGTCGAGGGAGGCGGTGGTCACCCCGGGCACGGCGGCCGCCACGGCGGCGTCGAGGGCGCGCGACGTCACCACCCCGGCGCGCTGCATGGTGCGCAACTGGGCGTTGGTCTTGTACTCGATCCGGCGGCGGCCGAACATGCGGTGTTCCTTCCGGGCCGCTGCCCGAGGTCGGGTGCTCGCGGCGGTCGTGGGTTAAACGTGAGACCCCCGGGGGTGTCCGGGGGTGTCACGGAGTCGGCGGTGCGGGGCGTCCGGTCAGGACAGCTCCGCCAGGATCCGTGCGGTGACGTCCTCGACGCTGCCCAGCCCGTCGACCTCGCGGACGATCCCGCGCCGGTCGTAGAGGTCCACGACCGCGGCGGTCTCCGCGTCGTAGACGTCGAGGCGGTGCCGGATGACGTCCTCAGTGTCGTCCGTGCGACCCTCCTTCTGCGCCCGGCCGAGGAGCCGCTGGACGAGCTCGTCGCGGTCGGCGGTCAGCTTGAGCACGGCGTCGAGCTCCTGGTCCAGCTCGGCCAGGATCGCGTCGAGCTCCTCCACCTGCGCGGCGTTGCGCGGGTAGCCGTCGAGCAGGAAGCCGTCCGCGGTGTCCGTCTCGGCCAGCCGGTCGCGCACCATCCGGTTGGTCACCGAGTCCGGGACGAGGTCGCCGGCGTCGATGTAGCTCTTGGCCTCCTGGCCCAGGGCCGTCCGGCCCTTGATGTTGGCCCGGAAGATGTCACCGGTGGAGATGGCCGGCACGCCCAGCTTCTCCGAGATGCGCACCGCCTGGGTGCCCTTGCCTGCACCTGGGGGGCCGATGATGAGCATGCGGGTCATGAAGTCTCCTTGCGGTCGGGAATGGCTGCGGCCCCAGTCTACCGGGCGCCCTCCCCGGGGACCGGGGCCGGGCTCAGCGGAGCAGGCCCTCGTA
Organism: Kocuria sp. CNJ-770; assembly: GCF_001942375.1. Classification (NCBI taxonomy): domain Bacteria; kingdom Bacillati; phylum Actinomycetota; class Actinomycetes; order Micrococcales; family Micrococcaceae; genus Kocuria; species Kocuria sp. CNJ-770. Next base: position 46,647 of record NZ_MKJW01000033.1, on the reverse strand, counting down.
GTTGCGCTGCTGCAGCTGCGCCTCGATCTGCTTCACCGTGTCCAGCCCCACGCCCACCATGATCAGCAGGGAGGGCCCGCCGAACGGGAAGTTCTGGTTGGCGTCCACCAGCACGAGCGCCACCAGCGGGATCATGGACACGATGCCCAGGTAGAGGGCCCCGGGGAAGGTGATCCGGCTCAGCACGTACTGCAGGTACTTCTCCGTGGGCCGGCCCGCCCGGATGCCGGGGATGAAGCCGCCGTAGCGCTTCATGTTGTTGGAGACCTCCTCCGGGTTGAACGTGATCGACACGTAGAAGTACGTGAAGAACACGATCATCAGGAAGTACAGCACCATGTACACGGGGTGGTCCCCGGTGACGAGGTAGGTGTTGATCCAGTTGACCCAGCCGGGGATGTCGGAGCCGTCGTCCGGCATGCCGAACTGGGAGAGCATGCCGGGCAGCATCAGCATCGAGGACGCGAAGATGATGGGGATGACGCCGGCCATGTTGACCTTGAGCGGGATGTAGGTGGTGGTGCCGCCGATCGTGCGCCGGCCCACCATCCGCTTGGCGTACTGCACCCGCACCCGGCGCTGGGACTGCTCCACGAAGACCACGCAGGTGATCACCACGAGACCCACGGCCAGCACCGACAGGAACACGCCCCAGCCCCGGGTGCGCAGGATCTCGCCGAGGGCGGAGGGGAAGGTCGCGGCGATCGAGGTGAAGATCAGCAGGGACATGCCGTTGCCCACGCCCTTCTCCGTGATCCGCTCCCCCAGCCACATGATGATGGCGGTGCCCGCGGTCATCGTGATGATCATGATGACGACCGTCAGGACCGTGTCGTTGGGGATGATCGGCAGCGGGCAGTCGCCCAGCAGGGCGCCCGAGCGGGCCAGGGAGACGATCGTGGTGGCGTTGAGCAGCGCCAGCCCGATCGTGAGGTAGCGAGTGTACTGGGTGAGCTGAGTCTGTCCCTGCGCGCCCTCCTCGTGCAGCTCCTGGAAGCGCGGGATGACCACGCGCAGCAGCTGCACGATGATGCTCGCGGTGATGTAGGGCATGACGCCGAGGGCGAAGACCGACAGCTGCAGCAGGGCGCCGCCGCTGAAGAGGTTCACCATGTCGTAGACCCCGCCGGTGGTGGTGCCCAGGGCCAGGCACTGCTGCACGTTGCCGTAGTCGACGCCCGGCGCCGGGATGAACGTGCCCAGGCGGTAGAGCACGATGAGGGCGAGGGTGAACCCCAGCTTGCGTCGCAGGTCGGGGGTTCGCAACGCCCGTCCGAAAGCGCTGAGCACATGTCCTCCTAGGAACTGGGTCCGACCGGCGTCCGGCCGCGGGGGTGGGGTGGGGCGGGAGCTCGGTCCTGCGGTCCGCGCGCGGGCGGGCACGGACGACTCCGGTCAGTCTAACGAACCCGCCGCGCCCGGGGCGGCCGGCGCGCGCCGGGCCGCGGGGCGGCCAACGGGTCAGGCCCCGCCCACGCTCGCGTGGACGGGGCCTGCTCCGACGGTGCCGTGGGCCCGGGCGTGCCCGGGCCCACGGCGCGCGCTCACAGCGCGGTGGTGCTGCCGCCGGCGGCGGCGATCTTCTCGGCCGCGGAGCCGGAGAAGGCGTGCGCCTTCACGTCGACCGCGACGGCGATGTCGCCGGAGCCCAGCACCTTGACGGGCTGGTTCTTCCGGACCGCGCCGCGGGCCACGAGCGACTCCACGGTCACCTCGCCGCCCTCCGGGTAGAGCTCGGAGAGCTTGTCGAGGTTGACGACCTGGTACTCCACGCGGAACGGGTTCTTGAACCCGCGCAGCTTGGGCAGGCGCATGTGCAGCGGCAGCTGACCGCCCGCGAAGCCCGCCTTGACCTGGTACCGGGCACTGGTGCCCTTGGTGCCGCGGCCGGCGGTCTTGCCCTTGGAGCCCTCACCGCGACCCACGCGGGTCTTGGCGGTCTTCGCGCCCGGGGCCGGACGCAGGTGGTGCACCTTGAGGGCGTGCACCTTCTCGGTGCCCGGAGCGGTGCTCCGGGTGCTGTTCTCTGCAGTGTTCTCTGCCATGGTTACTTGGCCTCCTCGACCTTGACCAGGTGGGCGACGGTGTTGACCATGCCCGCGGTCACGCCGTCGGCCTTGCGGACCACGACGTTGCCCGGCCGCTTGAGGCCGAGGGACCGCAGGGTGTCACGCATGTTCTGCTTCTGGCCGACCACCGAGCGGATCTGCGTGATGCGCAGCTCCGCCCCGTCGGGCTGGATACGCTTGCCGGACATCAGGCACCTGCCTTCTGGATCGAGCGCAGCAGCGGACCGGGGACGACCTCGTCGATCGGCAGCCCACGACGGGCCGCGACGGCCGCCGGCTCCTCGAGCTGACGGAGCGCCTCGATCGTTGCGTGCACGATGTTGATCTGGTTCGACGAGCCGAGGGACTTCGACAGCACGTCGTGGATGCCGGCGCACTCGAGCACGGCGCGGACCGGGCCACCGGCGATCACACCGGTACCGGGGGTCGCCGGGCGGAGCATGACGACGCCGGCAGCGGCCTCGCCCTGCACGCGGTGCGGGATGGTGCGGTCCTCGATGCGCGGGACGCGGAAGAAGTTCTTCTTCGCCTCCTCGACGCCCTTGGAGATCGCGGCCGGCACCTCCTTGGCCTTGCCGTAGCCGACACCGACCATGCCGTTGCCGTCGCCGACGACGACCAGGGCGGTGAAGCTGAAGCGACGACCGCCCTTGACGACCTTGGAGACGCGGTTGATGGTCACGACGCGCTCGAGGAACTTGTCCTTCTCCTCCTCGCGCCCGCCACGGCCGCCGCGGCCGCCGCGCTCGCCGCGGCCCCCGCGCTCACCGCGGCCGCCGCGCTCGCCACGGCCCCCGCGGTCGCCGCGGGAGTCCTGGGAGCGGTTGGCCTCGGTGGTCTGCTGGGCCCCGGTCGCCTCCGTGGAGGCAGTGCTCGCTTCGGTCACCTGGGTTTCCTTCTCGTTGTTCTGCTCGCTCACAGTGCCAGACCTCCTTCGCGGGCGCCGTCGGCGACAGCCGCCACGCGACCGTGGTACTTGTTGCCGCCGCGGTCGAACACGACGGCCTCGACACCGGCGGCCTTGGCGCGCTCGGCCACGAGCTCACCGACGCGCTTGGCCTTGGCGGTCTTGTCCGCCTCGGCACCGCGCAGGTCGGCCTCCATGGTGGACGCCGAGGCGACGGTGACACCCTTGGTGTCGTCGACGACCTGGACGAACACGTGGCGGGCCGAGCGGTTGACGACCAGGCGCGGGCGGGCGGCCGTGCCGGCCAGGTGCTTGCGCACCCGGACGTGGCGGCGGCTGCGCGCGGCGCCCTTGGACTTGCCCTTGATCTTCAGAGCCATGATTACTTACCAGCCTTTCCGGCCTTGCGGCGGATCTGCTCGCCGGCGTAGCGCACGCCCTTGCCCTTGTAGGGCTCGGGGGCGCGCAGCTTGCGGATCTTCGCGGCGACCTCGCCGACCTGCTGCTTGTCGATGCCGTTGACCGAGAGCTTGTTGACGCCCTCGACGGTGAACGAGATGCCGTCCGGGGCCTTGAAGGTGATCGGGTGGCTGTAGCCGAGCGCGAACTCGAGGTCCTGGCCCTTGGCCTGCACGCGGTAACCGGTGCCGACGATCTCGATGCCCTTGGTGTAGCCCTGGGTGACGCCCTGGATCATGTTGGAGATCAGGGTGCGGGTGAGCCCGTGCAGCGAACGGGACTCGCGCTCGTCGTTGGGGCGGGTGACGGTGAGGGTGCTGTCCTCGAGCGCGACGGCGATCGGGCTGGCAACGGTGTGCTGCAGCTCGCCCTTGGCGCCCTTGACGGAGACGACGTTGCCGTCGATCTTGATCTCCACACCGGCCGGCACAGAGATGGGGAGACGTCCGATACGTGACATGTTCTCTTCCTTTCTGTTCCGGGTTACCAGACGTACGCGAGGACTTCGCCGCCCACGCCCTTCTTCGCGGCCTGCTTGTCGGTCAGCAGCCCGGAGGAGGTGGACAGGATGGCGATGCCCAGGCCGCCCAGGACCTTGGGGAGGTTGGTGGACTTGGCGTAGACGCGCAGGCCCGGCTTGGAGATGCGACGGACGCCCGCGATGGAGCGCTCCCGGTTGGGACCGAACTTCAGGGACAGCGTCAGGGTCTTGCCGACCTCGGCCGCCTCTTCCTTGTAGTCCGCGATGTAGCCCTCGGTCTTGAGGATGTCCGCGACCCGGGCCTTGAGCTTCGAGTACGGCATGCTCACGGAGTCGTGGTAGGCGGAGTTGGCGTTGCGCAGACGCGTCAGCATGTCCGCGACAGGATCTGTCATTGTCATTTGGGGGCACGTGCCTTCCTCGTCCCGGTTTCCGCCGGCGCCGTGGGGCGCGCGAGCAGACCTGGAACGTAGCGAGATTAGTTGGTCTTGAAGGGGAAACCGAGCGCCTTCAGCAACGCGCGGCCCTCGTCGTCGGTCTTCGCGGTGGTGACCACCGTGATGTCCATGCCGCGGACGCGGTCGATGCGGTCCTGGTCGATCTCGTGGAACATCGACTGCTCGGTCAGGCCGAAGGTGTAGTTGCCGTTGCCGTCGAACTGGCGGTCGGACAGACCGCGGAAGTCGCGGATGCGCGGCAGGGCCAGGGTGACGAGACGGTCGAGGAACTCCCACATGCGGTCGCCGCGCAGCGTGGTGTGCGCGCCGATCGGCATGCCCTCGCGCAGCTTGAACTGCGCGATGGACTTCTTCGCCCGGGTCACGAGCGGCTTCTGGCCGGTGATCGCGGTGAGGTCGCGGACCGCGCCGTCGATCAGCTTCGAGTCCTTGGCGGCGTCACCGACGCCCATGTTCACGACGACCTTGACGACGCGCGGGATCTCCATGACGTTGCCGTAGCCGAACTGCTCCTGCAGCGCGGGGACGACGGTCTCGCGGTACTTGTCCTTGAAGCGCGGGGACACGCTGATCTCGGTGGTTTCGCTCATCACAGATCCTTGCCGGTGCTCTTGGAGACGCGGACACGGACGGTCTTCTGGCGTCCGTCGCGCTCCACGGTCTCGGTGCGGTAGCCGATGCGGGTCGGCTTGTTGGTCTCCGGGTCCACGAAGGCCACGTTGGACACGTGGATCGGGGCCTCGACCTTCTCGATGCCGCCGGCTTCGCCCTGCATGGAGGCCTTGCGGTGGCGGGTGACCACGTTGACGCCCTCGACGAGCACGCGGGAGGTCTCGGGGAACACGCGCAGGACCTTGCCCTGCTTGCCCTTGTTGTCCTTGCTGCCGGAGATGACCTGCACCAGGTCGCCGGTCTTGATCTTGAACTTCGCCATGGTCAGAGCACCTCCGGGGCCAGCGAGATGATCTTCATGAACTTCTTGTCGCGCAGCTCGCGGCCCACGGGGCCGAAGATGCGAGTACCACGGGGGTCCCCGTCGTTCTTCAGGATCACTGCGGCGTTCTCGTCGAACTTGATGTAGGAACCGTCCGGACGACGGCGCTCCTTCTTGGTGCGGACGATGACGGCCTTGACGACGTCGCCCTTCTTCACGTTGCCGCCGGGGATCGCGTCCTTGACGGTGGCGACGATGATGTCGCCGATGCCTGCGTAGCGACGTCCGGATCCACCGAGAACACGGATGGTGAGGATTTCCTTCGCACCCGTGTTGTCGGCGACCTTCAGTCGCGACTCCTGCTGAATCACTGATTACTCCTGTCGTCACGCCGGTTCCAACACCGATCGAGAGCACGGTGCGGGCCTTGCGGAACAGCTTGTCGGATGATGTGCCCTCCCCCGGCGTCGCACGCCGGACCGGGCCCAGCCCTCCATGCCAGGAGCATCTGAACCCGCCACCAGGCGGCGCGGAGGCGCCCTGCACGCGGTCATTATGCGCTGGCACGAAGAGCTGTGGGGTGCACGGGCAGACAAAAACGCCCATACAAGCTCACCAGCTTAGCACAGACGCCGCAGCGCCCGGGCCGCCGGGGAACGGCGGCGGCCCGCCCCTCGCACGGAGGGACGGGCCGTCGCCGCGGTGGCCGGCTCGGTGGAGCCGGTCCGGTCTACTTCGCCTTCTCGATGATCTCCACGATCCGCCACCGCTTGGAGGCGGACAGCGGCCGGGTCTCGGCGATCAGCACGAGGTCGCCGACGCCGGCGGCGTTCTGCTCGTCGTGGGCCTTGACCTTCGACGAACGGCGCATGACCTTGCCGTACAGGGCGTGCTTGACGTTGTCCTGCAGCTGCACGACGACGGTCTTGTCCATCTTGTCGGAGACCACGTAGCCGCGGCGGCTCTTGCGGTCACCGCGCTCGGGGGCCTGCTCGGCCCCGTTGTTGATCTGCTCGGTCACTTGGCGTCCTCCTCGGAGGTGGTCTCGGCGGTGGTCTCGGCGGAGCCCGCCTGGGGCCGGATGCCGAGCTCGCGCTCGCGCAGCACCGTGTAGATGCGGGCGATGTCGCGCTTGACCGCCTTCAGGCGGGCGTTGTTCTCGAGCTGACCGGTTGCGGACTGGAAACGGAGGTTGAACAGCTCCGTCTTGGCCTTGCGCAGCGCCTCACCCAGAGAGTCCTTGTCGAGGGCCGCGAGGTTCTCGATGCTGAGATCCTTGGATCCAACAGCCATTCTCATTCACCACCTTCGCGACGCACGATGCGTGCCTTCATCGGGAGCTTGTGGATCGCCAGGCGCAGGGCCTCGCGGGCGACCTCTTCGGAGACACCGGAGAGCTCGAACATCACGCGCCCGGGCTTGACGTTGGCGACCCACCACTCGGGCGAGCCCTTGCCGGAGCCCATGCGGGTCTCGGCGGGCTTCTTGGTCAGGGGACGGTCCGGGTAGATGTTGATCCAGACCTTGCCGCCACGCTTGATGTGGCGGGTCATGGCGATACGGGCGGCCTCGATCTGACGGTTCGTCACGTAGGCCGGCGTGAGCGCCTGGATGCCCCACTCGCCGAAGGCGACGGTGGTGCCGCCCTTGGCGGCGCCCGTGCGCTTCGGGTGGTGCTGCTTGCGGAACTTCACACGACGTGGGATGAGCATTTAGTTACCACCCTCTGCGTTGGTCGCCCCCGCGGCCGGGGCCTGGGAGGCGGGGGCGGAGTCGCCGCGCTCACGGCGTCCGCCACGGTCGTTACGGTCGGTGCGACGACGGTCGCCGCCGCCACGACGCTCACCCGGACCGCCGCGGCGGTCACGGTCGCCACCACGGCCGCGCGAGGGAGCGGCGGCCTGCTGGGCCGCCAGTTCCTTGGCGGTGAGGTCGCCCTTGTAGATCCAGACCTTCACGCCGATGCGGCCGAAGGTGGTCTTCGCCTCGAAGAAGCCGTAGTCGATGTTCGCGCGCAGGGTGTGCAGGGGCACACGGCCTTCGCGGTAGAACTCCGAGCGGCTCATCTCGGCGCCGCCGAGGCGGCCGGCGCACTGGATCCGGATGCCCTTGGCGCCGGCGCGCTGCGCCGACTGGATGGCCTTCTTCATGGCGCGGCGGAAGGCCACGCGGGAGGCGAGCTGCTCGGCGACGCCCTGGGCGACCAGCTGGGCGTCCACCTCGGGGTTCTTGACCTCGAGGATGTTCAGCTGGATCTGCTTGCCCGTGAGCTTCTCGAGCTCTCCGCGGATGCGGTCGGCCTCGGCGCCGCGGCGGCCGATGACGATGCCGGGGCGGGCGGTGTGGATGTCCACGCGCACCCGGTCCCGGGTCCGCTCGATCTCGACCTTCGAGATGCCGGCGCGCTCCATGCCCGTGGACATGAGCTTGCGGATCTTGATGTCCTCACGGACGTAGTCCTTGTACCGCTGGCCCTCCTTGGTGGAGTCCGCGTACCAGTGCGACACGTGGTCGGTGGTGATGCCCAGCCGGAACCCGTGCGGGTTGATCTTCTGTCCCACTTAGCGGACCTCCTCGCTGTCAGGGCTCGCCACGATCACGGTGATGTGGCTCGTGCGCTTGTTGATGCGGTAGGCGCGGCCCTGGGCGCGCGGCTGGAACCGCTTCATGGTCGGACCCTCGTCGACGAAGGCCTCGCTCACCACGAGCTCGTCCTCCTTGAACGGCAGGCCGTCGCGGTCGGCCAGCTGGCGCGCGTTGGCGACCGCCGACTGGAGGACCTTGAACACCGGCTCCGAAGCGCCCTGGGGGGCGAACTTCAGAATCGCCAGAGCCTCATTCGCCTGTTGGCCACGAATCAGGTTGACGACGCGCCGGGCCTTCATAGGCGTCACGCGGATGTAGCGCGCAGATGCCTTGGCTTCCATTGCTTTCCTTCTCTCGTCTTCTCGAAGTGCTCACGCTGCGGGATCCCGGAGGATCAGCGGCGCTTGCCCTTCTTGTCGTCCTTCACATGGCCGCGGAAGGTCCGCGTGGGAGCGAACTCGCCGAGCTTGTGCCCGACCATCGACTCGGTGATGAACACGGGGATGTGCTTGCGTCCGTCGTGCACGGCGATCGTGTGCCCGAGCATGTCGGGGATGATCATCGAGCGGCGGGACCACGTCTTGATGACGTTCTTGGTGCCCTTGTCGTTCTCCTTGGCGACCTTCAGGAAAAGGTGCTGATCGACGAAAGGGCCCTTCTTCAGGCTGCGTGGCATGTGTCAGGCTCCTTAGCGCTTGTTCTTGCCGGTGCGACGACGGCGGACGATGAGCTTGTCGCTCTCCTTGTTGGGGCGGCGGGTGCGGCCCTCGGGCTTGCCGTTCGGGTTGACCGGGTGGCGGCCACCGGAGGTCTTGCCCTCGCCACCACCGTGCGGGTGGTCGACGGGGTTCATGACCACACCGCGGACGGTCGGGCGGACGCCCTTCCAGCGGTTGCGGCCGGCCTTGCCCCAGTTGATGTTCGACTGCTCGGCGTTGCCGACCTCGCCGACCGTCGCGCGGCAGCGGACGTCGACGTTGCGGATCTCGCCGGAGGGCAGGCGCAGCTGGCCGTACTTGCCCTCCTTGGCCACGAGCTGCACCGACGCGCCGGCGGAGCGGGCGAGCTTGGCGCCGCCGCCCGGACGGAGCTCGACGGCGTGGATCACGGTGCCGACGGGGATGTTGCGCAGCGGGAGGTTGTTGCCGGGCTTGATGTCGGCGCCGGGGCCCGACTCGACGACGTCGCCCTGGGAGAGCTTGTTCGGCGCGATGATGTAGCGCTTGGAGCCGTCCACGAAGTGCAGCAGCGCGATGCGCGCCGTGCGGTTGGGGTCGTACTCGATGTGCGCGACCTTGGCGTCGACGCCGTCCTTGTCGTGGCGACGGAAGTCGATGACGCGGTACTGGCGCTTGTGCCCGCCACCCTTGTGCCGGGTGGTGATGCGGCCGGTGTTGTTGCGACCGCCCTTCTTGGGCAGCGGCCGGACCAGCGACTTCTCGGGGGTCGTGCGCGTGATTTCTGCGAAGTCGGCAACGGAGGAGCCGCGACGGCCCGGGGTTGTCGGCTTGTGCTTACGGATAGCCATGTGTCAGTTCCTCGTTAAAGTGGTCTCCGCTCAGGCGAGCGGACCGCCGAAGATGTCGATGGTGCCTTCCTTCAGGGTCACAACGGCACGCTTGGTGCCCTTGCGCTGACCCCAGCCGAAGCGCGTGCGCTTCCGCTTCCCGGCACGGTTGATGGTGTTCACGGTCTCGACCTTGACGCCGAAGATCTGCTCGACGGCGTACTTGATCTCCGTCTTGTTCGAGTCGGGCGCCACGAAGAACGTGTAGCGGCCCTCGTCGATGAGACCGTAGGACTTCTCCGAGACGACGGGTGCAATGATGACGTCGCGGGGATCCTTGATGGTGGTCGCGCTCACTTGGCGTCCTCCTGCTTCTTCTTGCCGGCGGCCGCCACGAAGGACTCGAAGGCGTCCTTGGTGAAGACCACGTCGTCGGAGACCAGCACGTCGTAGGTGTTGAGCTGGTCGGCGTAGACGGTGTGGACGTCGTCGAGGTTGCGCACCGAGAGCGCGGCCACGTCGTCGTTGCGGTGGAGCACGACCAGCAGGTTCTTCCGGTCGGTCAGCCCGCGCAGGGTCGCCGTGGCGCCCTTGGTGCTGGGGACGGAGCCCTCCACGACGGCCTCCACGACGTGGATGCGGCCGTTGCGCGCCCGGTCCGAGAGGGCTCCGCGCAGGGCGGCGGCCTTCATCTTCTTGGGCGTGCGCTGGCTGTAGTCGCGCGGGGTGGGGCCGTGCACCACGCCGCCGCCGGTCATGTGCGGGGCGCGGATCGAGCCCTGGCGCGCGCGGCCGGTGCCCTTCTGCTTGAAGGGCTTGCGGCCGGCGCCGGAGACCTCGGCGCGGTTCTTGGTCTTGTGCGTGCCCTGGCGGGCGGCCGCCAGCTGGGCGACGACGACCTGGTGCAGCAGCGGCACGTTGGTCTGGACGTCGAAGATCTCAGCGGGCAGGTCGACGTTGACGGTCTGAGTTGCCATGGCCTATCAGGCTCCCTTCACTGCGGTGCGGACGAGGACGACCGAACCCTTGGGGCCCGGCAGGGCGCCCTTGATGAGCAGCAGGGAGTTCTCGACGTCCACGGCGTGAACCGTGAGGTTCTGCGTCGTGTGACGGACGGCGCCCATGCGGCCCGCCATGCGCATGCCCTTGAACACGCGAGCGGGGTAGGACGCGCCGCCGATGGATCCCGGCTTGCGGTGGTTCTTGTGGGCACCGTGGGACGCGCCGACGCCGGAGAAGCCGTGACGCTTCATCACACCGGCCGTGCCCTTGCCCTTGGTCTTGCCGATGACGTCGACCTTCTGGCCGGCCTCGAAGAGCTCGACGGAGAGCTCCTGGCCCAGCTCGTAGGTGTCGGCGTCCGCGGTGCGGAGCTCGACGACGTGGCGGCGGGGGGTGACGCCGGCCTTCTCGAAGTGGCCGGCCAGCGGCTGGGTCACCTTGCGGGGGTCGATCGCACCGAACCCGATCTGCACGGCCGAGTAGCCGTCCCGGTCCTGGTTGCGCAGCTGGGTCACGACGTTGGAGTCCGCCTTGACGACGGTCACCGGCACGAACTTCCCGTTCTCGTCCCAGACCTGGGTCATGCCGAGCTTCGTGCCCAGCAGGCCCTTCACCTGGCGTTCGAAAGTGGTAGTCATTGGGATGCGATCCTCTTTACAGCTTGATTTCGATGTTCACGTCAGCCGGCAGGTCGAGGCGCATGAGCGAGTCGACGGCCTTCGGCGTGGGGTCGATGATGTCGATCAGCCGCTTGTGGGTGCGCATCTCGAAGTGCTCACGGCTGTCCTTGTACTTGTGCGGCGAGCGGATGACGCAGTACACGTTCTTCTCCGTGGGCAGCGGCACGGGGCCGACCACCGTGGCGCCTGCGCGCGTCACCGTCTCAACGATCTTCCGGGCCGAGACGTCGATGACCTCGTGGTCGTACGACTTCAGCCGGATGCGGATTTTCTGTCCCGCCATGGCGTCGTGACTCTCTTTCTTCAAGTACTTCCCTGTGACGGAGCATGTGCTCCTTGTGCATGGCGCCGCCTGCTGGGCGCCCCTCCACGCAGACTGAATCCGGAATCCTCCGGGTTCCTCACCCTGCTGGAGCTCCGACCCCCGAACTCGGGCGTGTCGCCGCGTGCAGCACACGCGGGCGCACCGAATCCGCTGAACGGGGTGGGCTGTATGTGGTCCGTACGTGGCAGCGTCTCGGGCAGCTGGCCCTCGGTTCTGCTTCGGGTCCCGACGACTTCTCGGGTGGTGCCGGTTCGAACCGCTGAGAGCACACGTCGGCGCTTGAACAACGTCGTCCATCCTGCCAGAGATGGGCACCCGGTGCAAACGCACGCGAGCCCGCGGCGGCGCCGGCACCACCGCCGGCACCACCGCCGGCACCACGGCGTACCCGACCGTGCCGCAACCGTGAGACTTCCGCGACCCGCGCCGGCGGGGGCGGCCGTATCCTGGCCGTGTCCGTGCACCGACGTCCGGGGAGATGGGTCCCATGCTGTCCACCACGCGACTGGTCGCGATCGTGCCCGTGCGGGACCTCGACCGCGCCCGTAACTTCTACGAGCAGACCCTCGGCCTCTCCCCCGCTGACGCCCCCGAACCGGAGGGCGTGCTGTTCAGCGAGGACGGGCACACCGGTCTGCAGCTGCTGCTGCGCCCGGACGCGCCCGTGTCGGAGCTGACGCAGGCCAGCTTCGAGGTCTCCGACGTCGAGGCCGCGGTCCGGGAGCTCGAGGGCCGGGGCGTCCGCTTCGAGGACTACGACCTCCCCGGCCTGCGGACCGTGGACCACGTGGCCACCACGGAGGGGATGCGGGCCGCCTGGTTCACCGACTCCGAGGGCAACGTCCTGTGCCTGCACCAGCGCACCGGCTGAGCCGGCCCCGGACATGGCAGGACCCCCGTCGCTGCGCGAGCGACGGGGGTCCTGCTGATCGGCAAGGAGCCCGGAGGGACTACTTGATGATCCTGGTCACGCGGCCGGAGCCCACGGTGCGGCCACCCTCACGGATGGCGAAGCCGAGGCCCTCCTCCATGGCGATCGGCTGGATCAGCGCGACCGTCATCTCGGTGTTGTCGCCGGGCATGACCATCTCGGTGCCCTCGGGCAGCGTGATGACGCCGGTGACGTCGGTGGTCCGGAAGTAGAACTGCGGACGGTAGTTCGAGTAGAACGGGTTGTGACGGCCGCCCTCCTCCTTGGAGAGGATGTAGACGTTGGCCTCGAAGTCGGTGTGCGGGGTGATGGAACCCGGCTTGCACACGACCTGGCCGCGCTCGACGTCGTCACGCTTGAGACCGCGCAGCAGCAGGCCGCAGTTCTCGCCCGCCATGGCCTCGTCCATCTGCTTGTGGAACATCTCGATGCCGGTGACGGTGGTCTTCTGGACCGGGCGGATGCCGACGATCTCGACCTCGGAGTTGATCGGCAGCGTGCCGCGCTCGGCACGGCCGGTCACCACGGTGCCGCGACCGGTGATCGTGAAGACGTCCTCGATCGGCATGAGGAACGGCTTGTCCATCTCGCGGATGGGGTCCGGCACGTTCTCGTCCACGGCCTCCATGAGCTCCTCGACCTTGGAGACCCACTCGGGGTCGCCCTCGAGGGCCTTCAGGGCCGAGACGCGCACGACCGGGGCGTTGTCGCCGTCGAAGCCCTGGTCGGAGAGGAGCTCGCGCACCTCCATCTCGACGAGGTCCAGCAGCTCCTCGTCGTCGACCATGTCGGACTTGTTCAGGGCCACCAGCAGGTAGGGGACGCCCACCTGGCGGGCGAGCAGCACGTGCTCGCGGGTCTGGGCCATGGGGCCGTCGGTGGCGGCGACCACGAGGATGGCGCCGTCCATCTGCGCCGCACCGGTGATCATGTTCTTGACGTAGTCGGCGTGGCCCGGGGCGTCCACGTGAGCGTAGTGACGCTTCTCCGTCTGGTACTCGATGTGCGCGATGTTGATGGTGATGCCGCGCTGCTTCTCCTCCGGGGCGGAGTCGATGGCGCCGAAGTCGCGCTGCTCGTTCAGGTCCGGGTACTTGTCCGCCAGGACCTTGGAGATGGCAGCCGTGAGCGTCGTCTTGCCGTGGTCGACGTGGCCGATGGTGCCGATGTTGACGTGCGGCTTGGTGCGCTCGAACTTGGCCTTCGCCATGGTTGTTCCTCCTAGAACATTTGTCGAAACTTGCTCAGCACTACCCCACCGGGTGTTGGTCGGGGGGAGCTGAGGCACTCAGCAGTACTGAAACCTCTGCAAGTCTACTTTGGCTGTGCGTGATTGATGAAATTCCCGGCCGGGGCCGAGGGGTGGTGCCTACTCGCCGCGGTTCTTCTGCACGATCTCCTCGGCGACGGCCTTCGGGACCTCCGAGTAGCTGTCGAACTGCATCGAGTACACGGCGCGGCCCTGGGTCTTGGACCGGAGGTCGCCGATGTAGCCGAACATCTCGGACAGCGGCACGAGGGCGCTGACCAGCTTGACGCCGCTGACGTCCTCCATGGACTGGATCTGGCCGCGGCGGGAGTTCAGGTCGCCGATGACCTCGCCCATGTACTCCTCGGGGGTGCGCACCTCGACCGCCATGAGCGGCTCGAGGAGCACGGGCTGCGCCTTGCGGGCGCCCTCCTTGAAGACCATGGAGCCGGCGATCTTGAACGCCATCTCGGAGGAGTCGACGTCGTGGTAGGCGCCGTCGAGCAGCGTGGCCTTGACGCCCACGACCGGGTAGCCGGCGAGGATGCCGAGCCGCATGGCGTCCTGGATGCCCGCGTCCACGGAGGGGATGTACTCGCGGGGCACGCGGCCGCCCGTGACCTTGTTGTCGAACTCGTAGAGCTCCTCGGCGTCCAGCGGGATCGGCTCGAAGGCCATCTGCACCTTGGCGAACTGACCGGACCCACCGGTCTGCTTCTTGTGCGTGTAGTCGATCTTCTCGACGGCCTTCTTGATCGTCTCGCGGTAGGCCACCTGGGGCTTGCCGACGTTCGCCTCGACCTTGAACTCGCGCTTCATGCGGTCCACCAGGATGTCCAGGTGGAGCTCGCCCATGCCGCCGATCTCGGTCTGGCCGGTCTCCTCGTTGAGGGACACGGTGAACGTGGGGTCCTCGGCGGAGAGCTTCTGGATCGCGACGGAGAGCTTCTCCTGGTCGCCCTTGGTCTTCGGCTCGATGGCCACCGAGATGACCGGGTCCGGGAAGGACATGGACTCCAGCACGATCGGGTTCTGGATGTCGCACAGGGTGTCGCCCGTGGTGGTGTCCTTGAGCCCGATGGCGGCGTAGATGTGGCCGGCCTGGATGGTGTCGACCGGGTTCTCCTTGTTGGAGTGCATCTGGAAGAGCTTGCCGATGCGCTCCTTCTTGCCCTTGGTGGAGTTCAGCACCTGGTCGCCGTTGCCGGCCTTGCCGGAGTACACGCGGATGTAGGTCAGCTGCCCGTAGAAGGGGTGGGTGGCGACCTTGAACGCGAGCGCGGAGAACGGCGCGGTCGAGTCGACCGGGCGGGTGAGGATCTCCTCCTCGTCGTTGAGCGCGTGGCCCTCGACGTTCGGCACGTCCAGCGGGGACGGCAGGAAGTCGATCACGGCGTCGAGCATCGGCTGCACGCCGCGGTTCTTGAACGCGGAGCCGCACAGCACGGGGTAGGCCTGGGAGTTGATGGTCAGCTTGCGGATGCCGGCCTTCAGCTCGTCGAGGGTCAGCTCCTCGCCGCCGAGGTACTTCTCCATCAGGTCGTCGTCGGCCTCGGCCACGGCCTCGACCAGCTCGTTGCGGTACTGCTCGGCCCGCTCCTGGAGGTCGGCGGGGATGTCCTCGATCTCGTACTTGGCGCCCATGGAGACGTCGCCCTTGGAGTCGCCGGGCCACACGAAGGCCTTCATGGTGAGCAGGTCGACGACGCCGGTGAACGCGGACTCGGAGCCGATCGGCAGCTGCATGACCAGCGGCTTGGCGCCGAGGCGGTTGATGATGGTGTCGACGGTGAAGTAGAAGTCGGCGCCCAGCTTGTCCATCTTGTTGACGAAGCAGATGCGGGGGACGTCGTACTTGTCGGCCTGGCGCCAGACCGTCTCCGACTGGGGCTCGACGCCCTCCTTGCCGTCGAAGACGGCGACGGCGCCGTCGAGCACGCGCAGGGAGCGCTCGACCTCGACCGTGAAGTCCACGTGGCCGGGGGTGTCGATGATGTTGATCTGGTTGTCGTGCCAGTAGCAGGACGTCGCGGCCGACGTGATGGTGATGCCGCGCTCCTGCTCCTGCGCCATCCAGTCCATGGTGGAGGCACCATCGTGGGTCTCGCCGATCTTGTGGGAGATACCGGTGTAGAACAGGATGCGTTCGGTGGTGGTGGTCTTCCCGGCATCGATGTGGGCCATGATGCCGATGTTGCGGACCTTCTTGAGGTCGGTAAGCACGTCAAGTGCCACGGTGTTTCCCTTCAGGAGATGGTGCCGGCGGCCTGTCGGCCCGGTGGGGCCGACAGGCCGAAGAAGATTCTACCAGCGGTAGTGGGCGAAGG
Organism: Kocuria sp. CNJ-770; assembly: GCF_001942375.1. Lineage (NCBI taxonomy): Bacteria > Bacillati > Actinomycetota > Actinomycetes > Micrococcales > Micrococcaceae > Kocuria > Kocuria sp. CNJ-770. Next base: position 30,732 of record NZ_MKJW01000033.1, on the reverse strand, counting down.
CCTTGTTGGACTCCGCCATCTTGTGGGTGTCCTCGCGGCGCTTCACGGCGGCACCGAGACCGTTGGACGCGTCCAGGATCTCGTTCTGCAGACGCTCCGTCATGGTGTTCTCGCGGCGGAGCTTGGAGTAGCCCACGAGCCAGCGCAGGGACAGGGCCTGGGCGCGGCCGGGCTTGACCTCCACGGGCACCTGGTAGGTGGCGCCGCCGACGCGGCGGGACTTCACCTCGAGGGCCGGCTTGACGTTCTCCAGCGCCTTCTTGAGGGTGGCGACGGGGTCGGCGCCGGTCTTGCCGCGGACGCCCTCGAGGGCACCGTAGACGATGCGCTCGGCGGTGGACTTCTTGCCGTCCTGGAGGACCTTGTTGATCAGCTGCGTGACGACCGGGGAGCTGTAGACCGGGTCGACGACGAGCGGGCGCTTGGGAGCGGGACCCTTACGAGGCATTACTTCTTCTCCTTCTTGGCGCCGTAGCGGGAACGGGCCTGCTGGCGGCCCTTGACACCCTGGGTGTCGAGCGCGCCGCGGACGATCTTGTAGCGGACACCGGGGAGGTCCTTCACGCGACCGCCGCGGACGAGCACGATGGAGTGCTCCTGGAGGTTGTGGCCCTCACCGGGGATGTAGGCCGTGACCTCGACGCCGCCGTTGAGCTTCACGCGGGCGACCTTGCGCAGCGCGGAGTTCGGCTTCTTGGGGGTGGTGGTGTACACGCGGGTGCACACACCGCGCTTCATGGGGCTGCCCTTGAGTGCGGGCGCCTTGGTCTTGACGACCTTCGGGGTCCGGCCCTTGCGGACCAGCTGCTGGATTGTAGGCACAGTGTCTCCTGATTGGACGGGCCGCGGCAGCGGCCCGCTGGATGGTCGGCTCCCCCGTGACCGGCCGGGGCCGGGAACGGGTGCAGCGCCTGGCGTGGGCCCGGCGGGCAGGCACCACGGCGTCCGCGCTGCCGGCACGTGGGCAGACGAAAAGGATGGCATTTTGGTACACACCGCGTACCAGAGGACCGAGTCCGTTCTGCCATGGATTCCCGCGGCCCCCGGCGGCGCTGGTGAGCGCCGGCGGACGACCGTGCAATTCCTCGACAGCCTATCAGATCGGCCCGTTCCGGGAAAACAGGGGGCCGGGCGGGCTCAGCGCCCGGTCGCGGCGAGGTCCGCGGAGATCCGCCGGGCGCACTCGAGCAGCGCCGGGACGACGTCGCGCACGGGGTCCCCCGCGCTCGCGCCCGGCATGCCCACGCGCATGGACACGTTGACGGCCGCGACCACGCGCCCCGCCCGGTCCCTGACGGGGGCGGCGAGCGAGCGCAGGCCGATCTCCAGCTCCTGGTCCACGAGCGCCCACCCCTGGGCGCGGACCCGCCGCAGGTCGGCCTCGAGGGCGGCGGGGTCCGTGAGGGTGTGCTCGGTGAGGCGCTCGAGCCGGGCCGTGCGCAGGTATTCGGCGAGCTGCTGGGCGTCGAGTCCGGCGAGCAGGACCCGGCCCATGGACGTGGCGTGGGCCGGGAAGCGGGTGCCGACGGCGATCGCCACGGTCATGATCCGGTGCGTGGACACCCGGGCCACGTAGACGATGTCGGAGCCGTCCAGCACGGAGGCGGAGGTGGACTCCTCGACCTGCGCGGACAGCGCCTCCAGGTGCGGCCCGGCCAGGGCCGGCAGCGACAGCGCGGAGAGGTAGGAGAAGCCCAGCTGGAGCACCCGGGGGGTGAGCTCGAACAGGCGCCCGTCCGTGCGGACGTAGCCCAGCTCCTCCAGCGTCAGCAGGAACCGGCGGGCGGTGGCCCGGGTCAGGCCGGTGCGCCGGGCCACGTCGCTGAGGGTCATGCGGGGGTGCCGGGCGTCGAAGGCGGTGATCACCTGCAGCCCGCGGGCGAGGGACTGCACGAACTGCCCGGGCGTCCCCCGCTCCTCCGCGGGGTCGGTCCGGTCCTGCTCGGTCATCGGTGGCCTCCTCGGAGCCTGGGGCGGGTGCGCGGCGGGCCGCCGCGCACCCGGTGCCGGGCCGTGCTCAGCGGGCGGGCCGCAGCGGGACGTCGACGATCCGCCGCAGCTCCTCGAAGCTCGTGCCGAAGGTCTCGCGCACGCTCAGCCCGTCCGCCTCCACGAGGAAGACGGCCTGGTCGGTGTAGATCCGGGACACGCAGCCCACGCCGGTGAGCGGCATGGTGCACCGCTCCACCAGCTTGGCCTGTCCTCCCCGGCTCTGCAACGACATCATCACGAAGGTCTGCTTCGCCCCGGTGGCCAGGTCCATCGCCCCGCCCACGGCCGGGATCGCGTCCGGGTTGCCGGTGTGCCAGTTGGCGAGGTTGCCGTGCACGTCGACCTGGAAGGCCCCGAGCACGCAGCAGTCGAGGTGGCCGCCGCGCATCATGGCGAAGGAGTCGGCGTGGTGGAAGTAGGAGCACCCGGGGGTCTCGAGCACGGGGATCTTGCCGGCGTTGATGAGATCGGGGTCCACCTCCTCGCCCTGGGCCGCGGGGCCCATGCCGAGCATCCCGTTCTCGGTGTGCAGGGTGACGTCGTCCTCCGCGGTGAGGTGGTCGGCGACGAGGGTCGGCTGCCCGATCCCCAGGTTGACGTAGGACCCCGCCGGGATGTCCCGGGCCACGACGCGGGCCAGCTCCTCCGGGCGCAGGGGCGTCGGGGACGTCATGGGCACGACGCCCGCGCGCTCCTGGCCCGTGCTGTCCTGGCCGGCGCGCTCCTGGCCCGTGCCGTCCTGGCCCGCGCCGCCGGTCCCGTCCGTGCCGGTGCCGGGGTCCGTCCCGCTGCTCGGGTCCGTGCCGCTGTTCGGGTCCGTGCCGGTGTGCTTGCTCATGTCAGCGCTCCTCTCGGGGGTCGGTCCGGGCCGGGGCGGGGATCCGCACGACCGTGTCCACGTAGATGCCGGGGGTGACGACGACCTCGGGGTCGAGCGCCCCGCGTGCGACGACGTCGGTGACCTGCACGATCGAGGTGCCGGCCGCGGCGGCCATGACGGGGCCGAAGTTGCGCGCCGTCTTGCGGTAGACGAGGTTGCCCGCCAGGTCGGCGACGTGCGCCTTGGTCAGGGAGAAGTCGGCCCGGAGGGGGTGCTCCAGGATGTGGTGCCGGCCGTCGATCTCCCGGACCTCCTTGCCCTCGGCCAGCGGGGTGCCGTAGCCGGTGGGCGTGAAGAACGCCCCGATGCCGGCCCCGGCGGCGCGGATCCGCTCGGCCAGGTTGCCCTGGGGCACGACCTCGAGCTCGATCTGCCCGGCCCGGTACTTCTCGTCGAAGTGCCACGAGTCGGACTGCCGCGGGAAGGAGCAGACGATCTTCCGGACCCGGCCCAGCTGGATCAGCCGGGCCAGCCCCACGTCACCGTTGCCGGCGTTGTTGTTGACGACGGTGAGATCGCCGGCGCCGTGCTCGATCAGCGCGTCGATGAGCTCGACGGGCTGGCCGGCCACGCCGAAGCCGCCGATCATGACGGTGGCGCCGTCGTGGATCGGGGCCACGGCCTGCGCGCAGCTCTCTGCGATGTTCAGCATGCGGTGTGCCTTCCTTCGGTGGTCTGGGTGCGGCCCGGCCGGGGTCTCAGGCGTTCTCGTTCTCGAGCACGACGGCCAGCCCCTGCCCCACGCCGATGCAGATGGCCGCCACGCCCCAGCGGGCCCCGGAGGCCTGCAGGGACCGCGCCAGGGTGCCGAGGATCCGCGTGCCGGAGGCCCCGAGCGGGTGGCCGATCGCGATGGCCCCGCCGTGCCGGTTGACGATGCCCGGGTCGACGCCCCAGGCGTCGAGACAGGCCAGGCTCTGGGCGGCGAAGGCCTCGTTGAGCTCCACGGCGGCGACGTCGTCGCAGCCGATCCCGGCCCGGGCCAGCGCGAGGTTCGCGGCCTCGACCGGGGCGAAGCCGAAGTACTGGGGCTCGTTGGCGGCGGCCCCCCGGCCGGCGATCCGGGCCAGAGGCGCCAGGCCGGTGAGCTCGGCGGCCCGCTCCGAGCCCAGCAGGGCGGCCGAGGCCCCGTCGTTGAGCGGCGAGGCGTTGCCGGCGGTCACGGTGCCGCCCTGCTCCGGGGTGCGGAAGACGGTCCTCAGCCCGCCCAGCTTCTCGACGGTGGAGGAGGCCCGCACGGACTCGTCGCGGGTCAGCTCCGTGCCGGGCACCGGGACGGTGAGGTCGTCGTAGAAGCCCTCGTCCCACGCCTGCTGGGTGCGCTGGTGGGAGCGGAACGCGAACTCGTCCATCCGCTCGCGGGTGATCCCGTGCCGTTCGGCCAGCTGCTCCGTGGCCTCGCCCAGGGACACCGTCCACTCGGGGTCCATGTTCTTGTTCACGAGCCGCCAGCCCAGCGTGGTGGAGGCCAGGGCCAGGTCCCCCGCCGGGTAGGGCCTCTCCGTCTTCGGCAGCACCCAGGGCGCCCGGCTCATCGACTCGACCCCGCCCACGAGCACCACGTCGGCCTCGCCGGCGCCGATCTGCCGGGAGGCGATGATCGCCGCGTCCAGGGAGGAGCCGCAGAGACGGTTGACGGTGGTGCCGGGGATCCCCACCGGCAGGCCGGCCAGCAGCGTGGCCATCCGGGCGACGTTGCGGTTCTCCTCCCCCGCGCCGTTGGCGTTGCCCAGGACCACCTCGTCGATCGCGGCCGGGTCGAGCCCGGGAGCGCGCCGCACCTGCTCGCCGATCACCAGGGCGGCCAGGTCGTCGGGGCGCACCCCGGCCAGGGAGCCGCCGAAGCGGCCGAACGGGGTGCGCACGGCGTCGTAGATGTAGGCCTCGCTCATGGTGGTCCTTCCTGGCGTACGGGTCACGTCGGTCACGGGGTGTCGGTCACAGGGTGTCGGGCGGGGCGCGGCGGGAGGTCAGGAGGCCGGGGGCACGGAGTCGCCGGCGGCCTCCGCGTCGAGGGCGTCGAGGACCTGCTTCGCGTGCTTGAAGGCGTTGGCGGCGGAGGGCACGGAGAGGTAGATCGCCGACTGCAGCAGGATCTCCTGGATCTCCTCCTGCGCCAGGCCGTTGCGCAGCGCGGCGCGCACGTGCATCTCGAACTCCTCCCAGTGCCCGGCGGCGATGAGCGCGGTGAGGGTGACGGCGCTGCGCATCCTGCGGTCCAGTCCGGGGCGGGTCCAGATCTCGCCCCAGGCGTAGCGGGTGATGAGGTCCTGGAACGGCGCGGTGAAGGCGTCCTTGCCGGCCTCGGCGCGGTCCACGTGGGCGTCGGAGAGCACCTCGCGGCGCACGGCCATGCCCTCGTCGTGCGCCTGCTGCTCGGTGCGGCGGGGGTCCTGGCTCATGCCCGGGCTCCTTCGGGGTCGGTGGGGACGGCGGCGAAGTGCCCGGCCAGCAGGCGGGCGACCTCCAGCGGCGCCTCGGCGGGCAGCAGGTGGGCGGCGCCCTCGAGCACCACGGTGCGCCCGCCGGTGGCGGCGGCCAGCTCCGCCACGGCCTCGGGCGGGACCGGCTGGTCGTGCGCGCCGGCCACCGCCAGCACGGGCGCGTCCACGGCGGCGAGCCGTCCGCGGACGTCGAAGGCCCCGAGGGCCTCGCAGACCCGGGCGTAGGAGGCGCGGTCCGCGTCCTGCAGGTCGTGCAGCAGCTCCGTGGCCGTGACCGGGTTCCGCTGGAGGAACCCGGGGGCGAACCACCGCCGGGCCGAGCCCTCGACCTGGGTGGGGGTGCCGGCGGCGGCCACGAGCCGGGCGCGCTCGGCCCACCCGGCGGGCTCGCCGACGCGGGCGGCGGTGCCCAGCAGGACGGCGGCGCGCACCCGGCCGGGGGCGTCGAGGAGCAGCTGCTGGCCGACGCAGCCGCCCACGGAGTTCCCGGCGTAGAAGAACGGTCGTTCGACCGAGGTCGCCTCCTGGAAGCGGTCGACGGCATCGAGCACCCCCTGGGCGAGCTCGGCCATGCCGAAGGCTCCCGGGCAGGCCGGCGAGGCGCCGTGGCCGGGCAGGTCCCAGCCGACCACCCGGTAGTCGCCCTCGAGCGCGCGGGCGGTGGCCGACCACAGCGAGGTCACGGAGGTGCCGAGGGAGGGCCCGAGCACGACCAGCGGCGCGTGCGCCGAGGGGGCCGGGCGGTCGGTGAACTCGACGAGGGTCAGGGCGGGGACGCTCATGCGGGTGCTCCTGGGGTCGGGCGGGCGGCGGGCGGGGGGCTTCCGGCGGTGCGGCGGTGGCGCTCGAGCACGCGGTCGATCAGCAGGTCGTGGGCGCCGAGGTAGCCGGTGGGCTCCAGCAGCCCGGCCACGGTGGTTCCGTCCACCGGTGTCCCGTCGGGCAGGGTGGTGCCCGCGGCGAGCCGGAGCAGGGCCTCCTCCAAGGCCTGCCGGTCGGTGGCGTGCTCCCGCACGGCCGCCTGCACCTGCTGCGCGCCCGTGCTGCCGTCCGCCGCGGGCGGCAGCAGCGGGGCGAGCGCGGCGCTGATCCGCTCGGCGAGCACCCCGGGACCGGAGGCCTCGAGGTGGGCCCGCATCCGGGAGGCGTCCACGCCCAGCCCGGCGGTGAGCTCGGCCGCGTGCGAGGACGCCGCGACGGCCAGCCGGGCGAGCTCCCGCAGGGCGGGCCACTCGGCGTGCCAGGCTCCGTCGGGGCGCTCGTCCACGACCGCGGCGGCCGCGACGTGGAGCTGGGCCACGAGCTGCGGCGCGGTGAGCGCGGTGCGCTTGAGCAGCACCGACAGCACCGGGTTCTGCTTCTGCGGCATCGCGGAGGACACGCCCCGGCCGGCGGCGGCCGGCTCGCGCAGCTCCCCGAGCTCGGGCCGGGAGAGCAGCAGCACGTCGTTGGCGATCCGGCCCAGCGCCGAGCAGACGGCCGCGAAGGCGTGGGCGGCCCGCAGCACGGGCCGTCGGGCGGTGTGCCACACGTGGGGCGGGCGGTCCAGGCCGAGCTCCCCGGCCCAGGCCCCGGCGAGGTCCAGGGCCTGCTGCGCGGCGTCCGGGGAGCCGGGGAAGAGGGCCACGGTCCCGGCGAGGGTGCCGGCGGCCCCGCCGCAGGCCAGCGGGGGCCGGGCGAGCTCGGCGAGGTCCTCCTCGAGGTCCTGCAGCCCGGCGAGCCAGCCGGCCGCCTTGAGCCCGAAGGTGGTGGGCAGGGCGTGCTGGGTGAGGGTGCGGGCGGCCTGGACGGTGCCGCGGTGCTCGTCGGCGAGGCGGGCCAGGGCGTCCTGGGCAGCGCACAGGTCCCGGGTGAGGGGTTCGGCGGCGCGGCGGACGACCAGCATCATCGCGGTGTCCATGACGTCCTGGCTGGTCAGCCCGCGGTGGACGAAGCGCACCGCGTCCGGGTCGAGCCGCCCCAGCCGGCGGCGGTAGTCGGCCAGCAGCGGGATGACCGGGTTGCCGCCGCCCTCGGCCCGCCGGGCCAGGTCCGCGGCGTCGTAGTCCTCGGCCCGGGCGGCCGCCCGGGCGGCGTCGGCGGCGGCCGCCGGGGCCAGTCCGGCCCCGGCCTGGGCGGCGACCCAGGCGGCCTCGGCGTCGAGCAGCGCCTGGAGGACCGCGGTGTCGTCCGTGGCCGCGGCGCCGCGGTGGGCTCCGGGGCTGAGCAGCCCGACGTCGGTCATGCGGGTCCTCCTGGGTGGTCGGCCGGCCGGCGCCGGTGCGGTGGGGGCGGCTCCCCGCACAGGGGGCCCGGTCCGGCCGGGCCCCTGTGCGGGGAGGTCACTGCTGGTGGCGGGTCACTGCTCGTGGCGGGGATAGGTGAGGAAGACGGTCTCCCCCTCCCCCTGCAGCCGCAGGTCGAAGCGCAGGGAGCCGTCGGCCTCCCGCTGGGCGATCAGGGTGCGGCGGCGCTCCTGCGGCAGCGAGGCCAGCAGCGGGTCCTGCGCCAGCGCCTCGGCGTCCTCCGGCAGGTAGACGCGGGTGAACAGCCGGTTCGTGACGCCGCGGCCGAAGAGGGTCAGCGCGATGAACGGTGCCCGGCCCGGCTCGGTCGGGCCGGGGTCGACGGTCGTGAAGGTGTAGTGCCCTGCGTGGTCCACGGCCGCGCGGCCGAAGCCGGTGAAGGTCCAGCCGTCCCGCCGCAGCGAGCCCGGCGCGGAGGGGACCTCGCCGTTGCCGTCGGCCTGCCAGATCTCCAGCAGGGCGTCGGGCACCGGCGCCCCGTGGCCGTCGACGACGTCCCCGTGCAGGCGCACCGCCTGCGGGTGCCCCAACGGCACGAGCTGCTCGCCGCCCTCGTAGGGCAGCGCGTAGCCGAAGAACGGCCCGACGGTCTGGCCGGGGGTGGCCGGCAGCTGGGTCCTCGTGGGGGTCTCATGCATCGGAGTCGCCTTCCGTCCAGGTGCGGTGGGAGCCGCTGAGCACGATGTCCCACCGGTAGCCGAGCAGCCACTCGTGCTCGGAGATCTCGTGGTCGTACCGCGCCACGAGCCGCTCGCGGGCCGCGGGGTCGACGATCGACCGGTAGATCGGGTCGAGGTCGAACAGCGGGTCGTTCGGGAAGTACATCTGGGTGATCATCCGCTGGGTGAAGTCCGTGCCGAACAGGGAGAAGTGCACGTGCGCGGGACGCCACGCGTTGCGGTGGTTCTTCCAGGGGTAGGGGCCGGGCTTGATGGTGACGAACTCGTAGGAGCCGTCCTCGCCGGTGAGGCACCGGCCCACGCCCGTGAAGTTCGGGTCGACGGGCGCCGGGTGCTGGTCGCGCTTGTGGATGTAGCGCCCGGCGGCGTTGGCCTGCCAGATCTCCACCAGCTGGCGGCGCACCGGGCGGCCGTCGCCGTCGAGGACCCGCCCGCGGATCTTGATCCGCTCGCCGATGGGCTCCCCCTGCGCCTGGACGGTCAGGTCCGACTCGAGCACGTGCACGTCCCGGTCGCCGAAGGCGGGGGCGTGCAGCTCGATGGTCTCCGGGTCCGCGTGGTGCAGGTCCTTGGTGGGGTGGCGCAGCACCGAGCTGCGGTAGGGCGCGTAGTCCAGGCGGGGCTGCGTCTCTGCGGCCCCCGAGGCGGCGTACTCCTCACCGATCCGGTCCATCTCCCGGCTCAGCTCCGCCTGGGTCTCGGCCGCGTCGTCGGCGCCCCGGGTCCACGAGACCGGCTCGAAGGCGCCGTCGAGCGCGTCCTGGTCTTCCTCTGCCATGGTTCAACTCCTCTGTTGCGGGGTGGCTGCGCTGGTGCAGGAGGGCTGCCGCACCGGACGGCCGTCCCGGCGGAGGACTCTCCGCACTCTAGCGCATCGGTGCGTCCTTCGTACAAGTGTTCGTGATGCGAACACGGCGGCAGGTGCCGGGCGACAGCTGCGGGTCAGTCCTCGGGCCAGCCGGTGTAGCACTCGGCGAAGTAGGCGGCGCCGCGGGCGGACGAGGTGATCGCGGTGAACTCCCCGTGCCGGCGCTTCTGGTGGAAGGGGTTCTCCCCCGGCTGGGCGTGCAGCAGGTTGGTCGCCCAGTAGGAGAAGTTCTGCGCCTTCCAGACCCGCTCCAGGGCGGTGGCCGAATAGCCGGCCAGCCCGGAGTCGTCGCCGTCCCGGAAGAAGCCGATCAGCGCCGGGGCCAGGGCGCGGACGTCACAGAACGCCAGGTTCAGCCCCTTCGCCCCGGTCGGCGGCACCGTGTGGCCGGCGTCGCCCACGAGGAAGAGGCGGCCGTGGCGCAGCGGCTCGCAGACGTAGGAGCGGAACTTCAGCACGGTCTTGTCGAAGATCGGCCCCTGCTGCAGCCGCAGACCGTCCGGTCCGTCGACGCGGCGCTGCAGCTCGGCCCAGATCCGCTCGTCGTCCCACTGGGCGACGTCCTCCTCCGGGTCGCACTGGAAGTACATGCGCTGGACGCTCTCGCTGCGCGAGGAGATCAGGGCGAAGCCGTGCTCGGAGTTCGCGTAGATGAGCTCGGGGGCGCTCGGCGGGGCCTCGGTGAGGATGCCGAACCACGCGAAGGGGTACTCGACGAAGTTGTCGGTGCGCGCGTGCTCCGGGATCGCGCGGCGGCAGACGCTCTGGGATCCGTCGGCGCCCACGAGGACGTCGCAGCGGACCTCGCACGGCGCGCCCTCGGCGTCGGTGAAGCGGATCCGCGGCCGGTCCGTGTCCAGGTCGAGGACCTCGGTGTCCGTGACCGACCAGCGGACGTCCCCGCCGTCGCGCTCGCGGGCCGCGGCCAGGTCCCAGAACACCTCGTTCTGCGGGTAGAGCCACACGGAGTGGCCGACGAGGTCCTGGAAGTCGATGCGGTGGCTCTCGCCCTGGAAGCGCAGGACGGTGCCCCGGTGCTCGTGGCCCTCGGTGAGCACGCGCCCGTCCACGCCCGTCTCGGTGAGCATCCGCACCGTGGCGGCCTCCAGGATGCCGGCGCGGTGGGTGGCGTGGATCGTGTCCCGGTCGCGCTTCTCCACCACGATGCTGTCGATCCCGGCCCGGTCCAGGAGATGGGCGAGCATGAGCCCCGCCGGGCCGGCGCCGACGATGCCGACGCGGGTCGAGGAAACGGTGCGCTCGGTGCTCATGGGTGCTCCTGGGACGGCGGACGGGATGTGTCCAGTCTCTCAGCGCCCTGTGGGGGCCACCACAGGGCTCCCGTTCAACGGGACAGGAGCGGGCCGCTCACTCGGTCGTGTCCCGGCGGGTCTGCCGCAGCGTGCGCCGGATGCCGTGCGCCGCGGTGTGCAGGGCCTGGACGATGGCCCCGGCCCGGGCGGCGGGGTCGCCGGCGGGCGTGATCACCCCCAGCCCCGCCACCACCTGCTCGCCCCGGCCGCGCACGGGGACGGCGATGCCGGCCGTGTCCGTCTCGAGGTAGCCCGTCTGCAGGGCGTGCCCGGCGCTCCGGATGCGGGCGAGCTCCTCCGCGAGCACCCCCGGGTCCGTGGGCGAGAGCTCGGTGAGCGCGGGGAGCGGGCCCTCGAGGTAGCTCTCCCGGAACTCCTCGGCGGCGTGGGCCAGCAGCACCAGCCCCGTGGCCGACAGGTGCAGGGGCAGCCGTCCCGCCACCGCGGACCGGACGGGGACCGCCCGCGGGTGGGACAGCCGTTCCACCAGCAGCACCTCCCGGCCCTCCACGATGCCGAGCTGCACGTGCTGGCGCAGCACCGCGTGGATGTCCCCCATGAACGGGCGGGCGGCCTGCGCCAGGCCGAGCTCCCGGGAGGAGCGGTTGGCCAGCTCCCACAGCCGGGTGCCGACGACGTAGCGCCCGCCCTCGACGCGGTCGAGCCACCCCCGGCGGGCCATCTCCCGCACCAGGCGGTGGGCCGTGGCCGGGGGCAGTCCGGTGCGGGCGGCGATGCCGGCCCCGGTCAGCCGGGGCTCCTCCGCCGTGAAGGCCGCGAGGATGCGGTCCGCGCGCTCGAGCACGGACTCCCCGCTGGGTGAGTTGGCCATGGTCCTGCTGGTTCCTTTCCGGAGGCGGAGGGCGCACGCCGGGCGGCGCGCCCGGCGTGCGCCCTGCCGTGCAACGGCGGCAGCCCCGCCCCGGAGGTGCTCCTCCGGGGCGGGGCTGCCGTGCTGATCACCGCGTGATCACGTCCCTGGCAGGACGCCGACCTCAGTTGGACCCGAAGTCGTAGTCCTCCAGCGGGATCGCCTGGAACTCGGCCGGCGCGGAGTTCTCCTCCGCGTAGCTGAAGTCCGAGAACGCCCCCGGCTCCGTGAACAGCGAGGCCTTCGCCTCGTCCGTCGGCTCCACGTCGATGTTGTTGTACCGCGCGAGCCCGGTGCCGGCCGGGATCAGCTTGCCGATGATCACGTTCTCCTTGAGGCCCACCAGCGGGTCGGACTTGCCCTCCATGGCCGCCTGCGTGAGCACGCGGGTGGTCTCCTGGAAGGACGCGGCCGACAGCCACGAGTCGGTGGCCAGCGAGGCCTTGGTGATGCCCATCAGCTCCGGTCGGCCGGCGGCGGGCCGGGTGCTCTCGGCCACCGCCTTCCGGTTGGCCTCCAGGAAGCGGACGTTCTCGACGAGCTCGCCCGGCAGCAGGTCCGTCTCGCCGGACTCGATGATCGTCACGCGGCGCAGCATCTGCCGCACGATGACCTCCACGTGCTTGTCGTGGATGCCCACGCCCTGCGAGCGGTACACGCGCTGCACCTCGTCCACGAGGTGCTTCTGCGCCTGCCGCGGACCGCGGATGCGCAGCACCTCCTTGGGGTCGACGGCGCCCGAGACCAGCTGCTGGCCGACCTCGACGTGGTCGCCCTCGGTGACGAGCAGCTTGGCGCGGCGCAGCACCGGGTAGCCGATCGCCTCGTCCCCGTTGTCCGGGGTCACGACGACCTTCAGCGACTTCTCGGTGTCCTCGAGGCTCACCCGCCCGGCGACCTCCGAGATCGGCGCGACGCCCTTGGGCGTGCGGGCCTCGAAGAGCTCCTGGATACGGGGCAGACCCTGGGTGATGTCACCGTCCGAGGACGCCACACCACCGGTGTGGAAGGTGCGCATCGTGAGCTGGGTGCCCGGCTCGCCGATCGACTGCGCGGCGATGATGCCCACCGCCTCGCCGATGTCCACGAGCTGGTTGGACGCCAGGGAGCGGCCGTAGCACGCCGCGCACACGCCGACCGCGGACTCGCAGGTCAGCACGGAGCGCACGCGCACCGTGTCGATCCCGCCGTTGAACAGCGCGTGGATCAGCGGGTCGGAGAGGTCCGTGCCGGCCGAGGCGAGGATCTCCCCGTTCGCGTCCACCGCGTCCACCGCGAGCACGCGGCCGTGCACGGTGTTCTCGATGTCCTCGTGCAGGGTGCGCGCACCGGTCTCCGCCACGTCGGCGAGCGGCAGGTTCAGGCCGCGCTCCGTCATGCAGTCCGCCTCGCGCACGATGACGTCCTGGGAGACGTCCACCAGGCGACGGGTCAGGTAGCCCGAGTTCGCCGTGCGCAGCGCGGTGTCGGCCAGGCCCTTGCGGGCACCGTGGGTCGCGATGAAGTACTCCAGCACCGACAGGCCCTCGCGGTACGAGGACTTGATCGGGCGGGGCATGATCTCGCCCTTCGGGTTGGACACGAGCCCGCGGATGCCGGCGATCTGGCGGACCTGCATCCAGTTGCCTCGGGCGCCGGAGGACACCATGCGGTTGATGGTGTTCAGCGGCGAGAGGTTGGCCTGCATGGCCTCGGCGACCTCGTCGGTGGCCTTGGTCCAGATGTCGATGAGCTCCGAGCGGCGCTCGTCGTCGTCGATCAGACCGCGGTCGTACTGGCCCTGGATCTTCGCGGCCTGCGCCTCGTAGCCCTCCATGATGGCGGGCTTCTCCGGCGGGGTGGCGATGTCGGAGATCGCCACGGTCACGCCCGAGCGGGCCGCCCAGTGGAACCCGGCGTCCTTGAGCTCGTCCAGCGTGTGCGCCACGGTCACCATCGGGTACCGCTCCGCGAGGTCGTTGACCAGCGCGGACAGGTGCTTCTTGTCCGCGACGGCCTCGTCCCAGGGGTAGTCCTCCGGCAGCGTGTCGTTGAACAGCACGCGGCCCAGGGTGGTCTCCACCAGGACCGGACGGCCCGGCTCCCAGCCCTCGGGTGCGGTCCAGCCCTCGAACGGCACGAAGTCGTCCAGCTCGATCCGGCACAGGGCGTTCAGGTGCAGCTTGCCCGCGTCGTGGGCCATGATCGCCTCGGCCACGGAGGAGAACGAGCGGCCCTCCCCCACCTCGCCCTCGCGGACGGTGGTGAGGTGGTACAGGCCGATGATCATGTCCTGCGAGGGCAGGGCGATCGGCTTGCCGTCCGAGGGCTTCAGGATGTTGTTCGAGGACAGCATCAGGATGCGGGCCTCGGCCTGGGCCTCCGGGGACAGGGGCAGGTGCACGGCCATCTGGTCGCCGTCGAAGTCGGCGTTGAACGCGCCGCACACGAGCGGGTGGAGCTGGATGGCCTTGCCTTCGACGAGCTGCGGCTCGAACGCCTGGATGCCCAGACGGTGCAGGGTGGGGGCACGGTTGAGCAGCACGGGGTGCTCGGTGATGACCTCCTCCAGCACGTCCCACACCTGGGGGCGGTAGCGCTCGACCATCCGCTTGGCCGACTTGATGTTCTGCGCGTGGTTGAGGTCCACGAGCCGCTTCATCACGAACGGCTTGAACAGCTCGAGCGCCATCTGCTTGGGCAGGCCGCACTGGTGCAGCTTCAGCTGCGGGCCGACCACGATGACCGAGCGGCCCGAGTAGTCGACGCGCTTGCCGAGCAGGTTCTGGCGGAACCGGCCCTGCTTGCCCTTGAGCATGTCGGACAGCGACTTCAGCGCACGGTTGCCCGGCCCGGTGACCGGGCGGCCGCGGCGGCCGTTGTCGAACAGCGAGTCCACGGCCTCCTGGAGCATCCGCTTCTCGTTGTTGACGATGATCTCCGGGGCGCCGAGGTCCAGCAGCCGCTTGAGGCGGTTGTTGCGGTTGATCACGCGCCGGTAGAGGTCGTTGAGGTCCGAGGTGGCGAAGCGGCCGCCGTCGAGCTGGACCATGGGGCGCAGTTCCGGCGGGATCACCGGGACGGCGTCCAGGACCATGCCCAGCGGGGAGTTGTCCGTGGTCAGGAACGCGTTGACGACCTTCAGCCGCTTCAGGGCACGGGTCTTGCGCTGGCCCTTGCCCGTGGCGATGGTCTCGCGCAGGGACTCGGCCTCCGCCTCGAGGTCGAAGGTCTCCAGGCGCTTCTTGATCGCCTCGGCGCCCATCGAGCCCTCGAAGTACATGCCGTAGCGGTCCACCATCACGCGGTAGAGCGCCTCGTCGCCCTCGAGGTCGTTGACCTTGAGGTTCTTGAAGCGGTCCCAGACCTGCTCGAGGCGGTCGATCTCCAGGTTGGCGCGCTTGCGCACGTTGGCCATCTGGCGGTCGGCGGAGTCGCGGAGCTTGCGCTTCTCCGCGGCCTTGCCGCCCTCCTCCTCGACGCGGCCGAGCTCGGTCTCGAGGTCGCGGGCGATCGCGGCGATGTCGGCGTCGCGGGTGGCCTCCATCTGGGCCTTCTCCCGGTCCACGGCGGCCTGCAGGTTGGGCAGGTCGTCGTGGCGGGCGTCCTCGTCCACCGAGGTGATCATGTACGCCGCGAAGTAGATGACCTTCTCGAGGTCCTTCGGGGCGAGGTCCAGCAGGTAGCCCAGCCGCGAGGGCACGCCCTTGAAGTACCAGATGTGGGTCACGGGAGCGGCGAGCTCGATGTGGCCCATGCGCTCACGGCGCACCTTGGCACGGGTGACCTCCACGCCGCAGCGCTCGCAGATGATGCCCTTGTAGCGCACCCGCTTGTACTTGCCGCAGTAGCACTCCCAGTCCCGGGTGGGGCCGAAGATCTTCTCGCAGAACAGGCCGTCCTTCTCCGGCTTGAGCGTGCGGTAGTTGATGGTCTCCGGCTTCTTGACCTCGCCGTACGACCAGGTCCGGATGTCCTCCGCGGTGGCAAGACCGATCCGCATGAGGCCAAGTGAAGATTCGTTGGACATGAGGGTCCTTTATCTCTTTCTCTGGAAAGTTTGACGTCTCGTCGGGGGTGGAACGGAGGGTCTCAGACCTCTTCGACCGAGCTGGGCTCGGAGTGCGAGAGATCGATGCCCAGTTCCTCGGCCGCCCGGAAGACCTCGTCATCCGAATCGCGCATCTCGATGGTGTTGCCGTCGGCCGAGAGCACCTCGACGTTCAGGCACAGCGACTGCATCTCCTTGATGAGCACCTTGAAGGACTCGGGAACACCCGGCTCGGGGATGTTCTCGCCCTTGACGATGGCCTCGTAGACCTTCACGCGCCCGTGCACGTCGTCGGACTTGACCGTCAGCAGCTCCTGCAGCGTGTAGGCGGCGCCGTACGCCTCGAGCGCCCAGACCTCCATCTCGCCGAAGCGCTGGCCGCCGAACTGCGCCTTACCGCCCAGCGGCTGCTGGGTGATCATGGAGTACGGGCCGGTCGAGCGCGCGTGGATCTTGTCGTCGACCAGGTGGTGCAGCTTCAGGATGTACTGGTAGCCCACCGACACCGGGTCGGGGAACGGCTCGCCGGAGCGTCCGTCGAACAGCCGGGCCTTGCCGGACCGGTCGATCAGGCGCACGCCGTCGCGGGTCGGGTTGGTGTGGTCGAGGAGGTCGAAGATCTCCTCCTCGCGCGCGCCGTCGAACACCGGGGTCGCCACGTTCGTGGGACCCGACTGCTTCGGGAAGTTCGGCAGCCGGTCCAGCCACTCGGGGTCGCCCTCGATGGTCCAGCCCTGCTTGGCCAGCCAGCCGGTGTGCACCTCGAGGACCTGCCCCAGGTTCATGCGGCCGGGCACGCCCAGCGGGTTGAGGATGATGTCCACCGGGGTGCCGTCCTCCAGGAACGGCATGTCCTCCAGCGGCAGGATCTTCGAGATGACGCCCTTGTTGCCGTGCCGGCCGGCGAGCTTGTCGCCGTCGGTGATCTTGCGCTTCTGCGCCACGTACACCCGGACCACCTGGTTGACGCCCGCGGGCAGGTCGTCGTCCTCGTCGTCGCGGTCGAAGACGCGCACGCCGATGACGGTGCCGGACTCGCCGTGGGGCACCTTCAGGGACGTGTCGCGCACCTCGCGGGACTTCTCGCCGAAGATCGCGCGCAGCAGCCGCTCCTCCGGGGTGAGCTCGGTCTCGCCCTTGGGCGTGACCTTGCCGACCAGGATGTCGCCGGCCTGCACCTCGGCGCCGATGTGGATGATGCCGCGCTCGTCGAGGGCGGACAGCACCTCCTCGGACACGTTGGGGATGTCCCGGGTGATCTCCTCGGCGCCCAGCTTGGTGTCGCGGGCGTCGATCTCGTGCTCCTCGATGTGGATCGAGGTGAGCACGTCCTCGGAGACCATCCGCTGGGAGAGGATGATCGCGTCCTCGTAGTTGAGGCCCTCCCAGGACATGTAGGCCACCAGCAGGTTCTTGCCCAGGGCCAGCTCGCCCTGGTCCGTGGAGGGGCCGTCGGCGATGACCGAGCGCTCCTCGACACGCTCGCCCTCGGAGACGATCACGCGCTGGTTGTAGGTGTTGCCCGGGTTGGAGCGCGTGAACTTGTTGATCGGGTAGACGGTGGTCGTCCCGTCGTCGTTGAGCACGCGCACCAGGTTGGCGGAGACCTCCTCGACCACGCCGGCCTTGCGGGCCAGCACCGAGTCGCCGGCGTCCAGGGCCGCGTAGCGCTCCATGCCGGTGCCCACGAGCGGGGCCTCGGACTCGAGCAGCGGCACGGCCTGGCGCTGCATGTTGGCGCCCATGAGCGCGCGGTTGGCGTCGTCGTGCTCGAGGTACGGGATGAGCGCGGTCGCCACGGACACCATCTGCCGCGGGGACACGTCCATGAACTGCACGGCGGTCGGGTCGACCAGCACGGCCTCGCCCGAGCCGTCGGCGGCGCGCGCGAGCACGGCGTCCTCGGCGAACCGGTTGTCGGTGGTCAGCGGGGCGTTGGCCTGCGCGATCGTGACGCCGCGCTCGTCGTCGGCGGTGAGGTACTCGACGTCGTCGGTCACGACGCCCTCCACGACCTTGCGGTACGGGGTCTCGATGAAGCCGAACGGGTTGATCCGCCCGTAGGTCGCCAGCGAGCCGATGAGGCCGATGTTGGAGCCCTCAGGGGTCTCGATCGGGCACATGCGGCCGTAGTGCGAGGGGTGGACGTCACGGACCTCCATGCCGGCGCGGTCGCGGGAGAGACCGCCCGGGCCCAGCGCGGACAGGCGCCGCTTGTGGGTCAGCCCCGCCAGCGGGTTGTTCTGGTCCATGAACTGCGACAGCTGCGAGGTGCCGAAGAACTCCTTGATCGCCGCCACGACGGGACGGATGTTGATCAGGGTCTGCGGGGTGATCGCCTCCACGTCCTGGGTGGTCATGCGCTCGCGCACGACCCGCTCCATGCGGGAGAGCCCGGTGCGGATCTGGTTCTCGATCAGCTCGCCGACCGCGCGGATGCGGCGGTTGCCGAAGTGGTCGATGTCGTCGACGTCCACGACGATCTCCCGGGCCTCGCCGTTGCGCACGCCCTGGATGGTGCCGCCGCCGGCGTGCAGGGTCACGAGGTAGCGGATCATCGCGACGATGTCGTCGACGGACAGCACCGAGGCGTCCTCGTCCTCGAACGCCTTGTCCAGGCCCAGCTTCCGGTTGATCTTGTAGCGACCCACCTTGGCGAGGTCGTAGCGCTTGGCGTTGAAGTACATGTTGTCCAGCAGCGCCTGCGCGGCGTCGACCGTGGGGGGCTCCCCCGGGCGCAGCTTGCGGTAGATGTCCAGCAGCGCGTCCTCGCGCGAGTCGACGGTGTCCTTCTCGAGGGTGGCGCGGATCGAGTCGAACTCCCCGAACTCCTCGAGGATGCGGGACTCGCTCCAGCCCAGGGCCTTGAGCAGCACGGTGACGGACTGCTTGCGCTTGCGGTCCAGGCGCACGCCCACCTGGTCCCGCTTGTCGATCTCCAGCTCGAACCAGGCCCCGCGGGAGGGGATGATCTTGGCGGAGTAGATGTCCTTGTCCGAGGTGCGGTCCTGGCCGCGCTCGAAGTAGGCGCCCGGGGAGCGGACGAGCTGGGACACGACGACACGCTCGGTGCCGTTGATGACGAAGGTGCCCTTCTCGGTCATCAGCGGGAAGTCGCCCATGAACACGGTCTGCTGCTTGATCTCGCCCGTGTTGTTGTTCATGAACTCGGCCTTGACGTACAGGGGCGCCGAGTACGTGGCGTCCCGGTCCTTGCACTCGTCCATGGTGTACTTGGGCTCGTAGAACTCCGGCTCCGAGAAGGACAGGGACATGGTGCCCTGGAAGTCCTCGATCGGGGAGATCTCCTTGAAGATGTCGGAGAGCCCGGAGGTGCGGGCGATGCCCTGCTCACCGCTCTCGACGGCCTGCTGGACGCGGGCCTGCCAGCGCTCGTTGCCGACGAGACGGTCGAAGCTGTCCGTCTGGAGGGCCAGCAGGTTCGGCACGTCCAGCGGTTCGTGGATCTTGGCGAAGGAGATGCGGCGCGGGAGGTTCCCGTCTGCCGGGCGGTTAGCGGTTACGTTCGAATCGGTGCTCGAGGCGACCAAGATGGATTCCTTCCACAGACCTGCAGTTGAATCGCGCAGTTCCCGAGATCGGGGTTACGGGTGTGCGCGGGCCAGCGCGCTGAGCCGCTGGTTCGCGCCCCGGGGGTGCCCACCGCTATATGAAGGCACGCAGAATGAGGGACAACGCAAATATCCAGCATAGGCCGGAGTGGCCGGTCTGTCCACCCGGCCGGTGGACGCGGGCGCCCACCGGCCGTAGGATGAGGAATTTCGTGCCGTGCGTCTCAGCTGCGGCGATAGAAGGGCAGCCCGACGACCTCCACGGGGGCGCGGCGGCCCCGCACGTCGGCCTCGAGCGGGACCCCGGCCTCCAGCGCCGCCGGCTGCACGAGGGCCATGGCCACCGGGTGGCCGAGGGTCGGTGACGGGACGCCGCTGGTGACCTCGCCGACCGTCTCGTCCCCGGCGAGCACCGTGTTGCCGGCCCGGACGGGGCGGCGGGTGAGCCCCCGCAGGCCCACCAGCACCCGGGCCGGGGGCGCGGCCGCCTGCTCCTCGAGCGCCGCCCGCCCCACGAAATCGCCCTTGCTCCGCAGCGCCGCCTCCACGAGCCGGCCCAGCCCGGCCTCGAACGGCGTGATGTCGGGGCCGAGCTCGTGGCCGTACAGCGGCATCCCCGCCTCGAGGCGCAGCGAGTCGCGGGCGGCGAGCCCGGCGGGCACGACCCCGCGGTCCTCCCCCGCCGCGAGCAGCGCGTCCCACACGGTGCGCGCGTGCTCGGGGGCCACGTAGAGCTCGAAGCCGTCCTCGCCCGTGTACCCGGTGCGGGCCACGAGCGCGGGCGCCCCGGCGACCTCGGTGGTCGTGCAGGCGTAGTACCCCAGCTCCCGCACGGCGTCCGGGTCGGCGCAGCCGGCGGCGAGCAGCGTGTCCTGGGCCGCGGGGCCCTGGACGGCCACCAGGGCGGTGGCCTCCGTGCGGTCCTCGACCGCGACGTCGTGGCCGTCCGCGCGCTCCTCCAGCGCTCGCAGCACGGTCGCCGTGTTCGCCGCGTTGGGCACCACCAGGAACCGGTCCTCGGCCAGGCGGTAGGTGATGAGGTCGTCCAGGACCCGGCCGGCCTCGTCGACGAGGAGCGAGTACTTCGCCCGGCCGGGGGCCACGGCGCTCATCCGGGCGACGACCGCCGCGTCCAGGAACGCGGCCGCGTGCGGGCCCTCCACGGCGATCTCGCCCATGTGGGACAGGTCGAAGACCCCGGCGGCCCGGCGCACCGCGTGGTGCTCGGCGACGTCGTTGCCGTACTTGAGGGGCATCTGCCAGCCGCCGAAGTCGGTGCTCACGGCACCGGCCTCCCGGTGGGCGGCCTCCAGCGGAGTGGTGCGGGGGCTCATCGGGCGCCTCCGCCGGCGCGGCCGAGGCGAAGGCCTCGATCGGCGGGCAGCTGCAGACCAGGTTGCGGTCCCCGGCGGCGTTCTCCACCCGGCCCACGGGCACCCAGTACTTCGCCAGCCGCAGCTCGGGCAGGGGGTAGGCGGCCTGGGAGCGCGGGTAGGCGCGCTCCCAGGAGTCGGCCGTGAGCACCTCCGCGGTGTGCGGGGCGTGGCGGAGCACGGAGTCCTCGAGCGCCACCTCGCCGTCGGCCACGGCCTGCATCTCGGCGTGGATCGAGCGCATCGCGGCCACGAAGCGGTCCAGCTCGGCGAGGTTCTCCGACTCGGTGGGCTCGACCATGAGGGTGCCGGCCACGGGGAACGCGAGCGTGGGGGCGTGGAAGCCGTAGTCGACCAGCCGTTTGCACACGTCCTCGGCGGTGACCCCCGAGGCCTTGGTGAGGGGGCGCAGGTCGAGGATGCACTCGTGGGCCACGAGCCCGCCGGGGCCGGTGTACAGCGTCGGGAAGACGTCCGCGAGCCGGGCCGAGACGTAGTTGGCGCTGAGGATCGCGGTGCGCGAGGAGGCGGTGAGCCCCTCGGCGCCGGCCATGGCGATGTACATCCAGGAGATCGGCAGCACCCCGGCTGAGCCGTAGCGGGCCTGGGAGACGGGGAAGGTCTCGGCGCCCGCGCCCGCGTCCGCGGCGGCGGGGTCCTCGGGCAGGAACGGCACCAGGTGCTCGGCGACCGCCACCGGCCCCACCCCGGGTCCGCCGCCCCCGTGCGGGATGCAGAAGGTCTTGTGCAGGTTCAGGTGGGAGACGTCCCCGCCGAAGCGGCCGGGACGGGCCAGGCCCATGAGGGCGTTGAGGTTGGCGCCGTCCACGTAGACCTGCCCGCCGGCGTCGTGCACGGCCGCGCAGACGGCGGTGACCTGCTCCTCGAACACCCCGTGCGTGGAGGGGTAGGTGATCATGATCCCCGCGAGCTCGTCCCCCACGGCCGCGATCTTCGCGTCGAGGTCGTCCAGGTCCACGGAGCCGTCCGCGGCCGTGGCCACCACCACGACCTTCAGGTCGGCGAGCACCGCGGACGCCGCGTTGGTGCCGTGGGCGGAGGACGGGATGAGGATGGTGGTGCGCCGGTCGTCCCCGCGGGAGAGGTGGTAGCGGCGGATCGCCAGCAGACCGGCGAGCTCCCCCTGCGACCCGGCGTTGGGCTGGACGGACACGGCGGCGTAGCCGGTGATCTCCGCGAGCCAGGACTCCAGCTGGGCGATGAGCTCCCGGTAGCCGACGGTCTGCTCCTCGGGGGCCAGCGGGTGGATCGAGGCAAACTCGGGCCAGCTGATGGGCTCCATCTCCGCGGCCGCGTTGAGCTTCATGGTGCAGGAGCCCAGCGGGATCATGGTCCGGTCCAGGGCCAGGTCCTTGTCCGCGAGGGAGCGCAGCCAGCGCATCATCGCGGTCTCGGAGCGGTGCAGGGTGAACACCGGGTGGGCGAGGTAGGAGTCGGTGCGCAGCAGCGCGGCCGGCAGGTCCCAGACGGCGGTCCCGTCCGCGGGGGCGGAGGTCCCGAAGGCGGCCAGCACCGCGTCCACGTCGCGCTCGTCGTGGGGCTCCCCCACCGAGACGGACACGTGGTCGGCGTCGGCCCGGCGGACGTTGACGCCGCGCTCGGCGGCGGCCGCGACGACCGCGTCGGCGCGGCCGGGCACCTCGGCCAGGACGGTGTCGAAGAACGTGCCGTGCACCACCGGCACCCCGGCGGCGGAGAGCCCCTCGGCCAGCCGCGCGGCGAGCCCGTGCACGCGCTCGGCGATGGCGCGCAGCCCGTCCGCGCCGTGGTAGGCGGCGTAGGCGCCGGCGACGATGGCCAGCAGCGCCTGGGCCGTGCAGATGTTGGAGGTGGCCTTCTCGCGGCGGATGTGCTGCTCGCGGGTCTGCAGCGCCAGGCGGTAGGCCGGCCGGCCGGAGGAGTCCACCGAGACGCCCACCAGGCGGCCGGGCAGATTGCGCTCCAGGCCCTTGCGGCAGGCCATGAACGCGGCGTGGGGCCCGCCGAAGAACAGGGGCACCCCGAAGCGCTGGGCGGAGCCGACGGCGATGTCCGCGCCCTGCTCCCCCGGGGAGCGCAGGAGGGTGAGGGCCAGCAGGTCGGTGGCGACGGCCACCAGCGCGCCCTGCGCGTGGGCCTGCTCCGTGCGCTCCGCCAGGTCGGCGACGTCCCCGTCGACGCCGACCTGGGTCAGGACCACGCCGAAGAACTCGCCCTCGGGCAGGCCCTCGGCGAGGTCGGCGACGACCAGGTCGATGCCCACGGCCCGGCAGCGCCCGCGCAGCACGGCGAGGGTCTGCGGCAGGGTGCGGGAGTCCACGGCGACGCGGCGGCTGCCGGACCTGCGGTTGGCGCGGCGCATCATGAGCACGGCCTCCGCCACGGCGGTGGCCTCGTCGAGCAGGGAGGCGTTGGCCAGGTCGAGGCCGGTGAGGTCCATGACGGCGTTCTGGAAGGTCAGCAGGGCCTCGAGGCGGCCCTGGGAGATCTCCGGCTGGTACGGGGTGTAGGAGGTGTACCAGGCGGGGTTCTCGAGGATGTTGCGGCGCAGCGCGGGCGGGGTGACGGTCTCGGCGTAGCCTGGCCGATCATCTGGGTCATCACCCGGTTCTTCGCCGCGATCCGGCGCAGGGCGGTGAGCGCCTCGTGCTCCGACATGGGCTCCGGCAGCCGCAGGGGCTCGTCGCCGGCGATGCTGCGGGGGACCGCGCGGGCGACGAGCTCGTCGAGGTCGGCCGCGCCGATGGTCTCGAGCATGATCCCGGTCTCGGCCGCGTCCGGTCCGAGGTGGCGTGGAAGGAAGGACAAGGTCAGCTCCTCGTGGTTCGAGGCCCGGTGGGGCCCGTCCGGCCCTCCCCGCTCTGTTCGCTGACCTGAGAGTTTTCACCGGCTCCGCGCGGGGGCCGGCTTGCACCGTCGGTGGTCCCCGCCCGGGGCCGGTGGCCGGGGGCGGTTGACCTCTTCAGAGTGGCCTGCTCGCAGCGGTACGGGTGCCTGAGAGATTCCCGGGGAGGATTTGCTCCTTCGGCGCCGCCGGCCGTCCGGGGGCGGACGGCGGCGGACTCTCCCGCTGCGGGTGGGCGGCCGATGTGGTTGTGCCTCCAGTGTCCCACACCCCGGCGGGCACGGCACGAGCCCCGGACGCCGTGCGTCCGGGGCCTCGTGGGATCGGGTGCGCCGTGGCGCCTCCGGGAGGGTCCTACTTGAGGGTGACGGTGGCGCCGGCGCCCTCGA
Source organism: Kocuria sp. CNJ-770 (assembly GCF_001942375.1). Lineage (NCBI taxonomy): Bacteria > Bacillati > Actinomycetota > Actinomycetes > Micrococcales > Micrococcaceae > Kocuria > Kocuria sp. CNJ-770. Next base: position 7,190 of record NZ_MKJW01000033.1, on the reverse strand, counting down.
GGGCCTCCTTGGCCTTGTCCGCGGCCTCCTTGTTGGCGCCCTCGAGGACGGCCTTGGGGGCCGAGTCCACGAGGTCCTTGGCCTCCTTGAGGCCGAGGGAGGTCAGCGCGCGGACCTCCTTGATGACCTGGATCTTCTTGTCGCCGGCGGCCTCGAGCACGACGTCGAACTCGGTCTGCTCCTCGGCCTCCTCGGCGGCGGCGGCCGGAGCGGCGGCACCGGCGACGGCCACGGGGGCGGCGGCGGTGACGTCGAAGGTCTCCTCGAAGGCCTTGACGAACTCGGAGAGCTCGATGAGGGAGAGCTCCTTGAACGCGTCGATCAGTTCAGCGGTGGTGAGCTTGGCCATGGTGTGGCTCCTTTTCGATGGTGTGCCCCGGCCGGGTTCGTCGGCGCGGGACGGTCTGGTTCCGTGGTGAGAATGTGCCTCGCGGCGGGGTGCTGGTCAGGCGCCCTGCTCCTCGACCTTGGCGCGCAGCGCCTCGGCCGTACGGACGGTCTTGGACAGCGGGGCCTGGAACAGCGCCGCGGCCTGGGACAGGGACGCCTGGGCGGCACCGGCCACCTTGGCCAGCAGCACCTCGCGGGACTCGAGGTCCGCGAGCTGCTTGATCTCCGCCTCGCTGAGGGCCTTGCCCTCGAGGTAACCGCCCTTGACGACGAGCTGCGGGTTCGCCTTGGCGAAGTCACGCAGGCTCTTGGCGGCCTCGACGGGGTCCCCCGAGATGAAGGCGATCGCGCTCGGGCCGGCGAGCTGGCCGTCGAACGCGTCGATGCCCATCTCCTTGGCCGCGATCGCGGTCAGCGTGTTCTTCACCACGGCGTATTCGGCGTTCTCACCGAGCGAGCGGCGCAGCTCCTTGAGCTGGGCCACGGTGAGGCCGCGGTACTCAGTCAGGACAGCGGCGTCCGAGTTGGAGAACAGTTCCTTCAACTCGGCGACCGCGGCTGCCTTTTCCGGGTTCGCCATGGTACTCCTTCCGGTCTTCGATGCCGGCCGCTGCCGGAAGGGCCCGGACACAGAAAAAGCCCCGCGCAGATGCCCGGGGCTCCGCGGCCCACCCCTGGTCCGGGGCGTGCTCGCTGTGCTGGTTCACCTGCGCTGGCCGTTCCTGGCGGAACTCTTACGGCTGCTCCCCGTTCCGCACGCTCCTGAACGGGGCGCACGAGGCAGGGAGAACACGACCGGCGGTCTTTGGTACAGCCCACCCTACCCGAGGGCCCCGGGCCCGCCAAATCGGCGCCGCCCGCGCGAAGCGGCTCGGTCCCCGGGCGGTCAGGCCGCCGGGAACTCCCGGGACCACACCCCGCTGCGCCCGGCGACCCGGAAGCCGAGGCGGTGGTTGACCCGGCTCATCCGGTCGTCGCCGCTGTGGGACCACGAGTACACGGTGCGCACGGCCGGGGCCAGCCGTTCGAGCTGCTGCAGGTTCGCGAGCTTGAGACGGGTGGCGAGCCACCGGCGGCGGTGCTCGCGCAGCACCACGGTCTCGTCCTGCATCCCGATCACCGGGTCCTCCCCCGCCAGGACGATCTCCGTCATCCCGACCAGGCGCCCGGTGGTCCCGTGCTCGGCGACGGCGACCAGCGACACGTTGCCGGCCTCGGCGCGCAGCTGCTCGGTGCGGCGCACCCGCTCGGCGTCCCAGGGCTCCGGGTCGGCCTCCACCGGGGCCAGGAAGGAGTCGGCGGCCATCCGCGAGTGCAGGGCGGCGAGCTCGTCGAGCCGCTCCTCGGGGGCGGGCCCGGTCCACACGTGGATGCGGTACGCCTCCGGAGCCGGCGAGGCCGCGACCTCGCGCAGCAGGGCCTGCACGCGGGCCGGCGGCAGGGGGACCTCCAGGACGCCGAAGTCGCTGACCGACTCCAGCCGGTACCCGGCGTGGAGGGCGAAGCGGGTCTGCCGGTTGGAGACGGGCAGGCGGCCGGAGCCGTCCGCGGCGTCGACCCATTCGACCATCCCCGGGGTGATCACGGGGAAGACCCCGGTCACGCTGCCGTCGCCCTGGATCTCCTCCGGGCCGGGGTGCTCGGTCTGGATCCGCAGGTGCCGGCGGGACTCGCCCACCGCGAGCTGCTCGGCCGCGCCGAGCAGCTCGCTGCCCGTGCCCTGCGAGGTGACGTCGGGGTCCACGTCGACGGTGATGTGCGCGGTCCCGGTGGAGGCCACCAGGGGCATGCGCACCTCGGCCCGGCCCGCGAGCCGGTCCCCGGCCCAGGCCAGCAGCACCACGACCCGCTCGAAGGGGTCCAGCAGGTCCCGGTAGAGCTCCTGCGCGTCGCCCGTGAGGTCCGAGATGCCCCACACGTGCTGACGGGACCGGCGCACCAGACCGGCGACCCGGCCCAGCAGCTCCTGGGCGGCGTCGTCGAAGTCGTCGGGGATGCGCATCTGCTCGATCCGCACTGGGGGGTGCTCGATCACGGGGACTCCCTTCCGGAGGGCGGCGGTGCCCCCGGGCTCGCGTGGGTGGAACGACGGGGGGCCCGGCCGCAGCGGCCGGGCCCCCCGTGCGGGCCCGCTGGGGCCCGGTGTGCGGCGTCAGGCGCCGACGACGACCTCGGTGGCGTTCGGGTCGACCGGGATGCCCGGGCCGAACGTGGTCGAGACGGTCGCCTTGGTGATGTAGCGGCCCTTCGAGGCGGAGGGCTTCAGGCGCAGGATCTCCTCGAGCGCGGCGCCGTAGTTCTCGGCCAGCTTCTCGACCTCGAAGGAGGTCTTGCCCACGATGAAGTGCAGGTTCGAGTGCTTGTCGACGCGGAAGTCGATCTTGCCGCCCTTGATGTCGTTGACGGCCTTGGTCACGTCCATGGTGACGGTGCCCGTCTTCGGGTTCGGCATGAGGTTGCGCGGACCGAGCACCTTGCCCAGGCGCCCCACCTTCCCCATCATGTCCGGGGTCGCCACGGCGGCGTCGAAGTCGGTCCAGCCGCCCTGGATGCGGGCGATCAGGTCGTCGGAGCCCACGTGGTCGGCGCCGGCCTCCTCCGCGGCGGCGGCCTTGTCGCCGGTCGCGAAGACGACGACTCGGGCGGTCTTGCCGGTGCCGTTGGGCAGGTTGACCGTGCCGCGGACCATCTGGTCCGCCTTGCGGGGGTCCACGCCGAGCCGGAGGACGACCTCCACGGTGGAGTCGGTCTTGGCGGTGTCGATCTCCTTGGCCAGGGCCACGGCCTCGGCCGGGCTGTAGAGCCCCTCGCCGATCCGGGCCGCTGCCGCCTGGTATGCCTTGCTGCGCTTTGCCATCTGCTTCTTCTCCTTGTGCAGTTGTGGTCTGCGGACCGCGCTCGGTCCTGCCACGTCAATAACGGTGGGTGGTGTCAGCCGAGGCTGATCACTCGACCTCGATGCCCATCGAGCGGGCGGTGCCGGCGATGATCTTCGCCGCGGCGTCGATGTCGTTGGCGTTGAGGTCTTCCTTCTTGGTCTCGGCGATCTCCCGGACCTGGTCCATGGTGAGCTTGCCGACCTTCTGGGTGTGCGGGACGCCGGAGCCCTTGGCGACGCCGGCGGCCTTCTTGATGAGCTGCGCGGCGGGCGGGGTCTTGGTGACGAACGTGAACGAGCGGTCCTCGTACACCGTGATCTCCACGGGGACGATGTTGCCGCGCTGGGACTCCGTGGCCGCGTTGTAGGCCTTGCAGAACTCCATGATGTTGACGCCGTGCTGACCGAGGGCCGGGCCCACGGGGGGCGCCGGGTTGGCGGCGCCTGCCTGGATCTGCAGCTTGATGAGGCCGGAGACCTTCTTCTTCTTGGGAGCCATGTGCTGGTCCTTCTTCTGCTGGACGTACCGGCGCACAGGAGCGTACGACGGCGGGTGGCCGCCGTGGCGCGGCGGCCGGTCGGCCCCGGCGGCGAAGCATGCGCCGCGGGGACGGGAACGGTGGGCGGGCGGTCGCGCCCGCCGGGTCAGATCTTGGAGACCTGGTTGAAGCCGAGGGTGACGGGGGTCTCGCGCTCGAAGATCGACACGAGGACGACGAGCTGCTGGGACTCCACCTTGATCTCGGAGATGGTGGCGGGAAGGGTCTCGAAGGGACCCTCCTTGACGATCACGGACTCCCCGACCTCGAAGTCGACGTCGATCTGCGGCTGCGCGCTCGGCTGGGCGGCGGCCTCGCCGCCGGCGCCCTGCGGGGCCTCGAACACCGGGTTGAGCATCTCGAAGACCTCGTCCAGGCGCAGGGGGACGGGGTTGTACGCGTCCTGGCCCACGAAGCCCGTCACGCCCGGGGTGTGGCGCACCGCGCCCCAGGAGGCGTCGGTGAGGTTCATGCGCACCAGCACGTAGCCGGGGATCCTCACCCGGCGGACCACCTTGCGCTGGGCGTTCTTGATCTCGACGACCTCTTCCATGGGCACCTCGATCTGGAAGATGTCCTCCTCCATGTTGAGGGACTGGATGCGGGTCTCGAGGTTCGTCTTCACACGGTTCTCGTAGCCGGCGTAGGTGTGGATGACGTACCAGTCACCCTCCTGGCGGCGCAGCTTGGACTTGAACTCCTCGACAGGGTCCACCGCGGGGGCCTCGTCCGGAACGGGCGCCTCCTCGGCGAGGGGTGCCGCCGCGGACTCCTCCGGGGCGTGGGCGGCCGCGAAGTCCTCCTCCTGCACGGAGGACTCGGACTCCGGCAGCGCCGGGGCCTGCTGGTCGACCTCGGCCGGTGCCTCGGTGCCGTTTTCGAGCTCGTGCTCGGTCACTGGATCTCCCTGTTCTGTCGTGGATGTCGTGCTCTGCTGGGCCACGGTCGCCGTGCGCGGTCCGTGCGCCGCCCGGGTCATCCGGCGGCGTCGCCCTGCCCGAAGATCCACAGCGCGGCCTGCCCGAACGCGAGGTCCAGGACGGAGATGAGCACCATCATGAACGCGACGAACACGAGGACGACCAGCACGTAGTTCACCAGTTCGCGCCGCGTGGGGGTGACGACCTTCCGGAGCTCCCCGACGACCTGGCGCAGGAAGAGGAACAGGCGCCCGAAGATGCCGCGAGGACTCTCGGCGCCCTGCCCCGGGGGCTGGCCCGACGCCCTGCCGGCGGTGGTCTGCGACATCGGCTCTCCCTGTGTGGACTCGTGCGGGCCGTGCGGTGCTGCCGGCCCGCCGTCGCCGTGCGGGCCCGGCACCCCCCGGAGGGGGCGCCGGATCCGCTCCGGACTGGAGCAGGGCAGACAGGACTCGAACCTGCAACCTGCGGTTTTGGAGACCGCTGCGCTACCAATTGCGCCACTGCCCTTCGCGCCTCACGGCCTTGACCGGCGTGCGCACGCCGGCCTCGATCGCTCGGACCCGGTCACCGACTCTACCACCCGGCACCGCCGCGACGGCGCGCCCGGGCAGGCGTCGATGACACCAGTCGTCCATCCTAGGGGACCGGGGCGCGCCGGTGCAATCCGCCCGGGAACGGCGGCGCGCCCCGCCCCCGGGCCCCCGGGCGGCCCCGAGTAGCATGGGGCAGGTCCGCACCGCCGCCGCCGCGCACGGCGGCGCCCGTCCGTCCCCCTTCCAGGAGGCCCCCGGTCATGACCGCATCCCGCATCTCCCGGCGCGTCGGCGCCATCGCAGAGTCCGCGACGCTCGCGGTGGACGCCAAGGCGAAGGCGCTCAAGGCCGCCGGCCGCCCCGTGATCGGCTTCGGGGCCGGGGAGCCCGACTTCCCCACCCCGCAGTACATCGTGGACGCCGCCGCGGCGGCCCTGCAGGACCCGGCCAACTTCCGGTACACGCCGGCCGCGGGCCTGCCCGAGCTGCGGAAGGCGGTCGCCGAGCAGACCGCGCGGGACGACGGGTACGCCGTGGAGCCCTCGCAGGTGCTCGTCACCAACGGCGGCAAGCAGGCCGTGTTCCAGGCCTTCGCCACGGTCGTGGACGAGGGCGACGACGTCCTGCTCCCCGCCCCGTACTGGACCACGTACCCGGAGGCCATCAAGCTCGCCGGCGGCAACCCGGTGGAGGTCTTCGCCGGCCCGGAGCTCGGCTACAAGGTCACCCCGGAGCTGCTCGAGGAGGCCTGCACGGAGCGCACCAAGGCGCTGCTGTTCTGCTCCCCGTCCAACCCCACCGGCGCGGTGTACTCCCCCGAGGAGACCGCCGCCGTGGGCCGCTGGGCGGCCGAGAAGGGGATCTTCGTGCTCACCGACGAGATCTACCAGCACCTCACCTACGACGGCGTCCCGTTCACCTCGATCGCCGCCGCCGTGCCCGAGCTGGGCGACCGGGTGGTGATCCTCAACGGCGTGGCCAAGACCTACGCGATGACCGGCTGGCGCGTGGGCTGGATGATCGCGGCCCCGGACGTGGTGAAGGCCGCCACCAACCTGCAGTCCCACCTGACCTCCAACGTCAACAACGTCGCCCAGCGCGCGGCGCTGGCCGCGGTGTCCGGGCCCCTCGACGAGGCCCACCGGATGCGGGAGGCGTTCGACCGCCGGCGCCGGACCATGGTGGAGGCGCTGAACGCCGTCGAGGGCGTGGAGTGCCCCGTGCCCACCGGCGCCTTCTACGCCTACGCCGACGTGCGCGGGCTGCTCGGCCGCCGCTTCGGCGACGCCGTGCCGCAGACCTCGGCGGAGCTGGCCGAGCTGATCCTCGAGCGGGCCGAGGTCGCCGTGGTGCCCGGCGAGGCGTTCGGGCCCTCCGGCTTCCTGCGGCTGTCCTACGCCCTGGGCGACGACGACCTCGCCGAGGGCCTGCGCCGGCTCCAGGAGTTCCTGGGGAGCGCCGCGTGAGCGCCCTCGACGGCGCCGTGGCCGCGGCGGAGTCGGTGCCCGCCGCCGTGCTCGTGACCGGCGGGCTGATCGGCGGCTACGCGACCGCCCGGGCGACCGGCGTTCGCCCCCTGGGCGGGGCCGTGCTGGCCGCCGCGGGGGCGGCGGCCGCCCACTCGTGGTGGCACCGCGGCGGCCCGGCGGCCACGGCCGCGCTCGGTGGGCTCTACGTCCTGGGCTTCGGGCTCTCGCACCCGCTGGCCAAGCGGATCGGCGCCTGGCCCTCGGTGCTGGCCGTCACCGCCGTCAACGCCGCCGCCAACGCCGTGCTGGTGGACCGTCCCGGCCGCTGAGCCGCGCCGACCCGCGACGCCGCCCGTCCCCTCCCCGGGGACGGGCGGCGTCGTCGTCGGCCGGGCCGGGGCTCAGTCGCCCACGGCGTCGCGGCCGCGCCGGACGATCAGCGGGTCGGGCGGATAGAC
>NZ_MKJW01000032.1:1540-3661 GCF_001942375.1 Kocuria sp. CNJ-770 | reverse complement strand
CCCGGTGGGGGCCTGGCAGTTGGCGGAGTACTGGGACTGTCCGGTGCCCAGGATCGTGTCGATGTAGTCGCGCGTCTCCTGATACGGCGGCACACCCTGGTGCTGCTCAACAGCACCGGGCCCGGCGTTGTAGGCGGCCAGGGTCAGGCGCACGAGCTCGTCCGCGTCGTCACCGGCGATCGGTTGCACGTCGGTCTTCAGTGCGGCCATGTAGCGGCCATAAGCGGGAATCGCGTCCTCAGGGTCGAAGGGGTCCCCACCCTCGCCGTAGGTAGCCCAGGTGGCGGGCATGAACTGGGCGATGCCTTGGGCGCCGGCCGGGCTGGTGGCGTCCGGGTTCCACCTGGATTCTTGGGCCAGTTGTGCCGCCACCACACTGACGGGCAGCCCGGCGGTCTGGGCGGCTGCTTCGACCAGTGGCGCCCAGCCGTTGGGGATGTTCAGTGCCCGCTCCTCACCGTTGTCGTTGTCCGTGGTGCCTGCGGTGACGGTGCAGGAGGTAGCTGAGGTCGTCTCCTCGTCCTCGGCCAGGGTCGCGACGAGCACGGCGAGGGCCACGATCGAGCCGATGGCGAAGACCAACAGCAGCGCCACGACGGCGCTGAGGGCACGGGGGGATCCAGCCGACATCACAGCCTCCTGGGGGGATGGGAGGGCGGTGGGTCAGAGCTGGTCGGTCAGGGTGGCGGTGGCTTCCTCGTAGGCCCGCACGGTCCCCGGGTGCAGGGCGTCGTAGTGGAAGGCGCGTCCTTCCTGGAGGGACTTGTCAAAGGGGATGACGACGACCCCGGCGAGTCCGACCGCCTCGGCGTACTCGCGCAGGCGAGTGAGACGTTCGGTGTTGTTGGTGGCGGTGTTGGAGACCACCAGCACGGAGCGGGCCAGTTTCTGCCCGTGGCCTTCGGCTTGGACGGCGGCCACGGTGGCTTCCAGCAGGCGGGCGTCGTCCTCGCGGTTGTGGGCCACCAGCACCAGGGAGTCCGCCACGTCCACGGCGGCCCGCCAGGTGGAGGACTGGGCGGAGTTGCCGGTGTCGAGCAGGATCAGGCTGTAGAGGGAGCGCAGGGTCTCATGCGCTGCCCGCACGGAGCGTCCGTCCACCCGTGTCCGGTCGGTGCCTTCGGGCGGAGAGGCGAGCACGTGGATGCGGTCGTCGCCCTGGGGGCGCACGTAGCGCACGAGGTCGGCGGTGCGGCGGGTGACGGTCTCGAGGTTGCGGATCAGATCCAGGGTGGTGCGGTCATGATTGGCGGTCAGGGCCCGTTCGGCCAGGGTGCCCTGGTTCTCGTTGAACTCCCCGGCCAGAATGTTGCCCCCGCGCACCCGTCCGGCGGTGGCGGCGAGGTGGTAGGCCGTGGTGGTCTTCCCGCCTCCACCCTTGAGCTGGAGCACGGCGACGGTGCGGTGAGTCTCCAGGGGCCGCTGGATCCGGGCGCGACGGGCCCGAGACGCCCGCTCAGCGGCCGAGGCCGCCAGGGACAGCCCGAGGGCCTGGTTGCACCACCCGCGCCAACCCTGCCGGGCCGACGACTCGGGCGTGTCCGTGGTCGTCTCCCGGCGCAGCTGCAGACGGGGATCACCGGCCTCGACGACCACCGGGGCCGACGTGGAGCTGGTGGGCGCCGGGGCGCTGGAGGGTGCGCTGCCCGCCTGTGGGCCAGCTGCGCGCGCAGGGCCCAGAGGGGTCTCTGCGGGCGTGTCGCCCGTGACGGACGCGGACGTTGGGGCCAGAACTGGCGGCACGGAGACGTCCCTTGAGCAGGGGACACGGGCATCGGGAAGCGTCTCCAGGGGCTCCTCGTCGACGGAGGGCTCCACGGGCTGGTGTTCAATCAGGTCAGCGGCCGGTTCGGTCGCCGCCACTGGGCCTGTCGCCTCCTCAGCATCCGATACAAGGTCATCGACTGTGACAGCACGTGAAGAGCCTCCCCGGGAGGGTCGTTTCTTGATGGGGACACTGGCATCTGCTGCCACGGAGCCGTCCGCAGAAACGATCAGGGAGGTCTCCGGCTCGGTCGCGGAGGTCGGGTCGATGGCCGTCAGTTTCACGGGTCGCCCCAGGTCACCGGCGATAGAGACCACATGCTCAATGGCTGCCGGCATCGAGGCGAACTCGTAGGG
>NZ_MKJW01000032.1:0-1388 GCF_001942375.1 Kocuria sp. CNJ-770 | reverse complement strand
CATGGTGCTCTCCCTACTCCTCGTTCGTGTGCGCCCCGTCATTGTCGGTGGAATGAGGGACGTTGTACTGAGAGCGAAGGTGCTCCTTGATGTCGTCGCGCAGGATCAGCCAGGTCTTCCCGAGCTTGATCGCCGGCACGATCCCGTCCCGCAACCAGCGGTAGGTGATCGTGCGATCACCCAGACCCAGCACGTGGGCGAGCTGATCGACGGTGAGCCGCTCGGGCAGACCCTCGAAAAGCCGGTCGAGCGCGTCAGACACGACGATCACCTTCGCTCCCACACGCAACACTGTACACAGTCATACCTATTTGTTCTCTATCATTGTTTAACATTGCTAATCCTCCGTTGATGTTGTCTAATGCACATAGGGTCCAGTCTATTGGAGGCCCTGCGACCGAGGAGATGTGATGGACAACCGTTGGGCCGAGCTGGTGTCGCCCTCCCTCGAGGAGCAGACCCGGCCGATCTTCGAAGACGTCGTGGAGGAGACCGTCACGGTCCTCCGTGGCGCCTCAGGTCCCCAGCGAGGCGTCACTGGGCTCACCGAGCACGAGGGGCGACTGGGACGGTTTCTCACCGACGCCCACGACGTGTTCTGGCTCGGTGTCCACGGTGGGGCCGGGGAGTCCGTCCTGACCGACCTGCTCGGCGGCGTGAGCTGCCACCACCGGTGGCCCCTGCGCCCTGACGATGGAACCCAGCACGCCCGGGCGACGGTGTTCCTGGTGGCCCGGCAGAACAAACGGGGCCTCGACGCCGCCCGGCTCGCCGCCCGCGACTGGGCGGCCGGCGCCCACCCCGACGTCGATCTCCAAGGCCTGGTCCTGGTGGCCGATGCCCCGGGCCGCACCCCGAAGCCCTTGGCCACAGCGACCCGGGTGATCTCCGGCGGTGTGCCCTCCACCTGGGTGGTGCCCTGGATCGAAGAGCTCCGACTCACCGGAGCCGTGGACTGGGCGTCCATGGCCCGGGAGCCGAGAAAAGTCCTCACCGCCCTCGGTGAGGCAGCCGATGAAGCACTTTCTGAGAGGACCCCCCAATGATCGACCTCGTACTTGCTACTCAGGACACCGTGCTGGCGCTGCCGGCCGCCCTGCCCGACTCCGACCCACTGGCCCCTCCCGGGATCGGCGACACCTGGAACCGCATGGTCGGTGTCGGCAAGTGGATCGCCCTGGGCATCGCCGTCCTGGGACTGCTGGTGGTCGGCGGAAAGATGGCCTTCGACGCCCGCCGCGGAGAGACCACCGAAGAGGTCTCCGGAATCATCAAGATCGTGCTGGCCGTGGCCCTGATCTCTGGCGGCGCCTCGATCCTCTCCTTCATCGCCGGGGCATGACCGCAGGCAGCCCGAGGAACACCCCCCACCCAAGGAGCAGCAGGTG
>NZ_MKJW01000031.1:0-3676 GCF_001942375.1 Kocuria sp. CNJ-770 | reverse complement strand
GCGAGCCGCCCGCGCGGCCGACAGACCGGCCAGCGAGGCTCCGACAATGACGAGGGACTCCATGAAGGACCCCTTTCGAAAGACAGACAACGGATGGGTGGCGACCCGGATCAGCGGCGAGAGGCCGGTTCCCGGGTGTGAGGCGCAAGTCGTGCAACACGGTTCGTAATGTGAGATTCAGAGTGAGTCTCGCGCAGAGGGAGCGTCAAGGGGTTCTGTCAATGCGACGCGAGAAATTTACAAAATGTCGTGCTGTGGCCTGGATCACGAATCGACTGGCGTGGACCTCTTGACAGCACGCATTGCCGGTCTCCACGCTTGTTGCACATTGCAATGCTTGTTGCTCATGGTGAGCCAGCTCGGCCGGCGCGGATTGCCCGGCACGGCAGGCCCGTCCTCAGGAAAGGATCCGCTCCGATGCACAAGGCCTGTCCCCTCAAGGACCTCGCACCCGGTGACGCCCTGCGCCTCGACACCGTCCCGCCCATCGCCGTGTTCCACACGGAGGAGGGCGAGCTGTTCGCCCTCGACGACACCTGCACCCACCAGGACGCCTCGCTCGCCGACGGCTGGGTGGAGGACTGCGAGGTGGAGTGCCCGCTGCACGCGTCCAAGTTCAACCTCCGCACCGGCGCGGTGGACGCACCCCCGGCCAAGCTGCCGGTCCGGACCCACAAGGTGAGCGTCGTGGACGGCGACATCATGGTCGAGGAGTCGACCGAGGCCCCGAACCTGCCGCCCGGGCTCACGGCCCACGGCCACGAGTCCCAGTCGAACTGAAAACCGGTCGACCCCAGCACGACATCCGCAGGTCAGGAGAACCGCCCATGAGCACCACCCCTCGCGTCGTCATCATCGGAGCCGGCATCGTCGGCACCAACCTTGCCGACGAACTCGTCCAGCGCGGCTGGACGAGTGTCACCGTCCTGGAACAGGGCCCGCTGCCCCTTCCCGGCGGCTCGACGTCGCACGCGCCCGGACTCGTCTACCAGACGAACCCGTCCCGGTCGCTCACCCACTTCGCGCAGTACACGGTGGAGAAGCTCATGTCCCTGGGCTGCTTCAACCAGGTCGGGGGCCTCGAGGTGGCCACCACGCCGGCGCGGCTGGAGGAGCTCAAGCGCAAGGTGGGCTACGCGACGTCGTGGGGCCTCGAGGGCCGGCTGCTGACTCCCGAGGAGGTGGTCGCGCAGCACCCCCTGGTCAACCCCGAGATGGTCCTGGGCGGCTACCACGTGGCGACGGACGGGCTCGCCCTGGCCGCCAAGGCGGTGCAGGTGCTCATCGACCGCACCACCCGAGCCGGCGTGACCTACTGCCCGGAGACGACCGTCACGGGCATCGAGCGGTCGAACGGCCGCGTGACCGGTGTGACCACGCCGGACGGAACCGTGCCGGCGGACATCGTCGTCTCCTGCGCCGGGTTCTGGGGCCCCGCGATCGGCGAGATGGCCGGCATGCCGTGCCCCATCCTGCCGCTGGCCCACCAGTACGTCTTCACCTCCGCGGTCCCCGAGCTGGTGGGCAAGCACGACGCCCCGAACGGGGCAACCCTGCCGATCCTCCGGCACCAGGACGCGGACCTCTACTACCGGGAGTGGGGGGACCGGATCGGCATCGGCTCCTACGCGCACCGCCCGATGCCGGTGGACCTCTCCGACCTGCCGCACTACGCGCCCCGCGACATCGCCCACGACCGGATGCCCTCCCGTCTGGACTTCACGCCCGAGGACTTCACCGAGCAGTGGGCCGAGAGCCAGCGCTTCCTGCCGAGCCTGCGCGGCAGCGAGGTGGCCGAGGGCTTCAACGGGATCTTCTCCTTCACCCCGGACGGGGGCCCGCTCATCGGCGAGTCCCCGGACCTCGCCGGGTTCTGGGTGGCCGAGGCGGTGTGGGTCACCCACTCCTCGGGCGTGGCCAAGGCCATGGCCGAGCTGCTGGTGGACGGCGTCCCGGAGACGGACCTGCACGGCTGCGAGCCACCCGGTTCGACGACGTGCAGCTGTCCCCGGAGTACGTCGAGGAGACGGGCAAGCAGAACTTCGTGGAGATCTACGACGTCCTCCACCCCCTCCAGCCCCGGGAGTCGCCGCGCAACCTGCGGGTCAGCCCGTTCTACCCCCGGGAGCTGGAGCTCGGCGCGTTCTTCCTGGAAAGCCACGGCTGGGAGCGCCCGCACTGGTACGAGTCCAACGCCGCGCTCCTGGACCAGCTGCCCGAGGAGTGGCGGGAGCCGGAGCGGGAGCCGTGGGCGGCGCGGTACCACTCGCCGATCGCGGCGGTCGAGGCGTGGAAGACCCGCACCGCCGTGGCGATGTACGACATGACCCCGCTCAAGCGCGTGACGGTCGAAGGGCCGGGGGCCGCCGCCCTGCTGCAGCGGCTCACCACCGGCAACGTCCTGCGCAAGCCGGGCGCCGTGACGTACTGCCTCCTGCTCGACGAGAAGGCCGGGATCCGCAGCGACATCACCGTGGCCCGGCTCAGCGAGAACCTGTTCCAGGCCGGCATCAACAGCAGCGTCGACGTGGCGTACCTGTCCTCCGAGGCGAACCGGCAGAGCGCCGAGGACCCCACCGCCTGGGCCCTGGTCCGGGACACCACCGCCGAGACCTGCTGCATCGGGCTGTGGGGCCCGAAGGCCCGGGAGGTCATGGCGAAGGTCTCCCGTGACGACCTGTCCAACGACGGCCTGAAGTACTTCCGCACCAAGGAGATCCGGGTGGGCGGCCTGCGGGTCACCGCGATGCGCCTCTCCTACGTGGGGGAGCTCGGCTGGGAGCTGTACACCACCGCCGACCAGGGGCTGCGGTTGTGGGACCTGCTGCACGAGGCGGGCCAGGAGTTCGGGATCGTCCCCGCGGGGCGCGCGGCCTTCAACAGCCTGCGCGTGGAGAAGGGCTACCGGTCCTGGGGCACCGACATGACCACCGAGCACACCGCGGTGGAGGCCGGGCTGGACTTCGCCGTCAAGAAGGACAAGGGCGAGTTCGTGGGCTCGGAGGCGGTGGCCTCCGACGGTCAGGTCCGGCGCCGGCTGCGCTGCCTGACCGTCGACGACGGACGCTCCGTGGTCCTGGGCAAGGAGCCCGTGTACGTGGACGGCGCCGCCGCCGGCTACGTCACCAGCGCAGTCTTCGGGCACACCGTGGGCCGGCCGGTCGCCTACGCCTGGCTCCCGCCGGAGATCTCCGAGGGCGACGGCGTGGAGATCGAGTACCTCGGCGAGCGCGTCCCGGCCACGGTCAGCGCCGAGCCGCTCGTGGACCCCGGCATGGAGCGCATCCGCGGCTGAGGCCCGGCCTCCCGGGGACGGAGTGCGTGCCGCTCCGCCCCCGGCCCCGTCCCGGGACCGGGACACCCCAGCACGACTTCTGTGATCGAGCACCGTTCCCGGTGCCGACGACGACGAAAGGCAGTTCCAGCATGCACAAGGTCAAAGGCGTGGTGTCGAAGGGCAAGAACCAGCCCGTCAGCGTGGAGACCATCCTGGTCCCGGACCCGGGACCGGGCGAGGCCCTGGTGGACGTGCTCACCTGCGGGGTGTGCCAGACGGACCACCACTACGTCGAGGGCGGCGTCGGTGACGACTACCCGTTCCTGCTGGGCCACGAGTCCTCGGGCATCGTCTCGGCGGTCGGTGAGGGGGTGACGGAGGTCGCCGTGGGCGACCACG
>NZ_MKJW01000030.1:0-3760 GCF_001942375.1 Kocuria sp. CNJ-770 | reverse complement strand
GGGTCGGCAGGTCAAGCGTCTGCTGCAGAATCCCGAGGATGTTGTTGATGAGCCTCATGAGCGCTACAAGCTGTGGCCGCGGCGCAAGGACCGCGAGGTGTGGCCGGTGGCGATGGCTGATGCGGTTCCCCAGTACAGTGCCGAGGACCACCTGTATCTGCAGGCCCGCCGTTTCTTCGCCGAGTCCGTGCGCGAGGTCATCCTGGATGTGGACGGCCGGGACCGCACCGATGACCTCGTGGATGCCTTGCTGGACCTGTTCAAATTGGTGGTCATCGACTTGGACGACAATGACGATGCTCAGGTCATCTTCGAGGTCCTCAACGGCCGCCAAACCCCCCTGTCTGCCTCGGACCTGGTCAAAAACCTGCTGTTCCTACGCGGGGAACTGGCCAACGAACACGAGCTCGAGGCCCTCTACGACGCCTACTGGGCCGATTTCGACGAGGGGTGGTGGAAGAAGCAGATCGGCACCGGTCACGCCGCCCGCGCGCGGCGCGATGTGCTGCTGTCGGTGTGGCTGACCGCGGTCTCGGGGAGCGAGGCCAGCGTGGGCCACCTCTACGGAGAAGTCCGTCAGTACTTGGCCGGGGGTGAGCGCACGACCGAGGACATTCTGATCGAGTTGGCCGCTTACGGGCGGGCCTACAAGGCCATCTACGGCGCCTTGGATCCCGGCTCCACGGAACTGGCCCGGGCCTACGGCAACCTCGAGACCCTCAAACTCCAGACCGCAGTGCCGTTGCTGGCTTGGTTGCGCACCCTCCACTCAGCACGGCTCTCCCCGGCCGATCACGAACGCGCGGTGGGCGCGGTGGAATCCTGGGTGATCCGTCGGATGATCCTTGGGGTCAATACCCGTGGCTACAACGCGGCGTTCATGAGCGTGCTCAAGAGCGCGCAGGCGGCTGCCAAGGATCCGGAAGCCAATATCGCCGATGCCATCATCGAAGCCCTCTCTGCTGGGCCGAACTCCCTGGCCTGGCCCACTGATTCTGAGATCACCCAGGTCTTCGCCCAGGAACGGATCTATGGCCGGTTCACCCAAGAGCGCATCCGCCTGCTGCTAGGGGCCATCGATGCACGAATGCGTGCTGAGAACCCGAAGACCGAGCCAGCGGTCTTCGACTACACCAAACTGCAGATCGAGCACCTCATGCCGCGACGCTGGGTCCAGCACTGGCCCCTGCCAGCTGAAGTACTCGACGACCCGGTTCAGCGGGAACTGGCCACCACCGAACGCACTGCCGTGGTGCACCGCATTGGCAACCTCACCCTGGTGACCTCCGCGTTCAACCAAGGCGTCTCCAACCTCGGCTGGCAGCACAAACGCCCTGAGCTGGCCGCCCACGCAGCCCTGCAACTGAACCTCCCCCTCGCAGATGTCGAGCACTGGGATGAGGCCGCCATTACCACCCGCGGACAGGCACTGGCGGCAATCGCCTGCCGGGTCTGGCCTCACGGCACGAGCCAGCTCAAAGAACGAACCGAGGCTAAGCACGCTCACATCGGCGCGCACGACCTTGGTGGTAATTGATCCTTTCCACTCGTAGCAGCGAGGGCCCTGCGTTCCCGGCGCAGGGCCCTCGCCATATCTGGGACACATCAAGCTTCAGGGCGTCAAGCCTAGCCAGCTGGTAATCCTGTACTAATGAATAGGCGTATGTCGCTTTACTGTCGAATAAGTGTTCTATTATGGCGTGCATGAGACCCCCCGTGCCGCTGACCATTGACGACCCGGTGCTGGTGAACGCGGTCCTGGTCCGGGTGCCGGCCGGGTTCCCGTCGCCGGCCCAGGACAGCTTTGACGACGGGCGGATCGACCTCAACGAGGTGTTGATCCGCGATGTCACCTCCACCTATCTCTTCCGTGTCACCGGGGACTCCATGGAAGGCATCGGGATCTACCACGGGGACGAAGTCTTGGTGGACCGCTCCCTGACCCCACGGCACGGCAGCGTGGTGATCGCGGTGCTGGACGGGGACTTCACCGTCAAGACCCTCCACCTGTATCCGCAGAGGGTGGTGCTGCATCCGGAGAACCCGGCCTACCCGGACGTCGAGGTCCCGTCGCTGTCGGAGCTGGTGGTCTGGGGTGTGGTGGTCTACGGCATCCGCCACGTCCACTGACCCGGGTGGTGGTGTGTGGTGATCGCCCTGGTGGACGTGAACAATTTCTACGCCTCGGCCGAGGCCCTCTTCGAGCCCTCCCTGGCCGGTAAGCCGCTGGTGGTGCTCTCAAACAACGACGGCTGTGTCGTCGCCCGCTCCCCCGAGGCCAAGGCTCTCGGCATCAAGATGGGCGACCCCTGGTTCCAGCTGCGCGCCGACGCCAACCGGTGGGGACTGATCAAGCGCTCCTCCAACTACCAGCTGTATGCGGACCTGTCGGAGCGGGTGATGCTGCTGCTGGCACGCCACGCCCGCGGCCAGGAGGTGTACTCCATCGACGAGTGCTTCCTGCTCCCACCCGACGGCACCCCGACCGAGCAGGTGCGGTGGGCGCGCCGGCTCAAAGCCACCGTGGCCCGCAACGTCGGGCTGCCGGTGAGTATCGGGATCGCGAGTTCGAAGACGCGGGCGAAGATCGCCACCGAGGCCGCGAAGAAGCTGCCCGTCACCGGTGGGGTCGTCCACTGGGACCAGGCCCCCGAGGGGTACTGGGACCGGCTCATGGCGGCTCTGCCGGTGACCGAGGTCTGGGGGATCTCCGGGCGGCTGGCCAAGCGCCTGGAGGCGTTGGGGGTCCAGACCATCGCCCAGCTGCGTGATGCCGACCCGGTGGTCATCCGGGACAAGTTCTCCGTGGTGCAGATGCGCACCGTGCTCGAGCTCAACGGGTTCCCCGCCATCCCGGTGGAGGACGAGGTGGCCACCAAGGCCCAGATCCTGGTCTCCCGGTCGTTCCCGGACCCGATTTGGGATCCGGAGATCGTCGGGGCCGCGGTGGCCGAGTTCGCGCAACGCGCCTCCCGCCGACTCCGGAAGGAGTGCGAGGTCACCGGGCGCTTCACCGTCTTCGCCACCACCTCCCCGCACCGGCCCGGACCCGCCCACCACGTCTCCACTCAGGTGCGTCTGGCCGTGCCCACCAACGAGCCCACTCCCCTGGTGGCCGCGGCCCGGGCGGCCCTGGTACCCAAGCTGATGCATGGCATGTCCTACATGCGCGCCGGCATCCTCTGCACAGACCTCGCCCCCGAGGGGTCGGTGCCCGTCCTGCCCGGAATGCTCGAGCAGCCCGCCCCCATCGGGGAGCTCATCGACGCGGTCAACAACCGCTTCGGCGCCGGCACCCTCGCCCTGGGCAGGCTCGGCGCCCACTCCCCCGCCCCCTGGGCAAACCGCCAAGCAGACCTCTCCCCGCGCTACACCACAGACTGGGCAGAGCTACGCACCGTCAGCTAATCGGTCGCTCACCACCTCCGGCACTGCGTCGAGGCGCGGCATCCACCACATGCTCTTTGGCGTTGGAGACTTCCTGAAATGTCCTGGGCGCTCCTGACATGCAACTTGTACCGTGTCGGTACCACACTGGTACCACACAAATTTGGTGCCAGTGTGGTACCAATCATGAATGCCGGTTCCTTTGCTCTACCAGGACGGATGATCTCCCGTCGCATATCTACAAGGACCGCCACTTCGGGGGCTTCACCTGATTGGGGACGATGGTTTGTGCGTTTGGTCCGGCCCTACGGCGATATCTAGGTGTAAGAGGGCGTGACGTTATTGACTCGGGCCGGGGTGCGTGAGGCCGGGG
>NZ_MKJW01000029.1:0-3768 GCF_001942375.1 Kocuria sp. CNJ-770 | reverse complement strand
CCCTCGGAGCCTTGTGGATCCACCCGCGCCAGCGCAGGCCGGCCGGGCGTCGGGGGCTGAGGACGGGTTGAGGAGAGTCCCCGGAAGGGGTGTATCCCATCTGGAGCGCCTGAGATCGGTCGCGTTGGCGGGACCGGTCAGGGAACACGCGTCAGTGACCGGTCGCCGTTTCTGGCCTGCGCATGGTCACTGGGCTGCGGTGCGGAGTGCGGGTGCACCCCTGGTAGGCGGAGGTGGACGTCTGCTCCAGTACGTTGTTCGGCGTGGTGGGTCACGAGCACGACGACGCGGTCAGACAGTGCTGAGCGCAGGTCGGAGATCAGCGCGTGGGCAGCGGGTGCCTCGAGGTGAGCGGTGGGTTCGTCGAGAAGCAGGACGTCGGCACGGGTGAGCAGCGCCCTGGCGACGGCGATGCGTTGTCGTTGGCCTCCCGAGAGACTCCCTCCGCTGGGCCCGACTGGTGTGTCCAGGCCCTGGGGCAATCCGTCCATGAAGGAGTCCAGGCCCACGCGGGTGAGGACCTCGCGCAGGTCCTCATCGGTGGGCCGATCGTCTTTCCCCCGGGCGAGCAGGAGGTTGCCGCGGATGGTGGAGTCGAACAGGTGCGCCTCCTGGGGGCACCAGGCGAAGCGTCGCCGCAGCTGCCGGGCGTTGAAGGTGGTGCTGTCGGAGCCGTTGACCTGCCATGAGCCCTCCGCGGCGGGCAAGTGGCCGAGGAGGGTCGCCAGCAGGGTGGACTTGCCTGAGCCGGAGGGACCTTCAACGACGAGCCACTGGCCGCGGCGCACGGTGGCCTGGAGGTGGCGGAATGCCGGGGCCGGCGCCTGCGGCCAGGTGACGGCCAGGTCGGCCAGCGTCAGTTCTTGGACTTGAGTCGGAACCGCCCCGGTGGGGGGCTGAGGCCGCTCATGGCGGGTGGTTGTGGGAGTGACGGCATGGACCTTGCGCAGCGACTGGGCCAGCGCAGGCCACTGCTGTACCGCATCGACCGCGCCCAGCAGCGGATCGATCAGACCCAGGGGCAGCAGCACGAGCGCGGCGACGACCGGTGCGGAAATCGTGCCTGCCGCCAGGGCTTCGGCGGTGGTTGCCAGCATCAGCACGGAGGAGAGGGAACAGGCCAGCACCACGACGGCCTCGCCCAGGCCCCGCGCCCAGGCACTGGAGCGGGCCGCGGTGTCCGCGCGCTGCTCGAGGTCATCCAGCCGGGCGAGCATGTCCTTGGCTCGACCGTTGGCGCGCAGCTCACCGGAGGCGGAGACCATCGCGGCGAAGCGGCGGATCACCCTGGAGCGCACCACGGTGAGATGGCGGGCCGCGGAGCGGTCGGCCAGCAGCGCCGCGACGGGCCCGGCGAGCAGCCCGCCGAGGACGGCGACCAGGAGCGTGGGCACCGCGATGGGGCACAGGGCCAAGACGGCGACGACAGCCCCCAGGGCGGTGCCGGCCCCGGCCATCGGTGGCAGCAGGACCCGCGGGGCCAGGTCACGGACCCGGTCTGCGGCCTCGACCAGGTGCTCCAGTGCGGCCCCGCCGGTGGCCAGGGCCCGGGAGGCCAGACCACGGGTAGCAAGCCCGGCCCAGATCCGGGACCTGAGCTCGGTGGTGGCGGACAGGACGGCGTCGTGGGTGGCCAGTCGCTCGGCGTAGCGCAGCAGGCACGGCCGATGCCGAAGAAGCGGACGCCGACGATGGCGACCATCAGGTACATGATTCCCGGTTGCTCGCTGGCGCGCACGATCAGCCAGCCCGACAGCGTGGTGAGGGCGGCGGCGAACAGGGCCGAGGCCGTACCCAGGGCCGCGGCCCCCAGCATGCGCCAGCGAGTGGAGGCGAGGAACGCCGCGAGCTCGCCCAACGCACCACCGGAGGTCTCGGCGAGTGAAGGGTGGGACGCCTCAGCTTGGCGATCAGGCACCGACTGCTCCTCCGGGGCGGTGGTTCCTGGTCGGCGATGCGCCCCCTCCCCGCGGGGGCTGGCGGGCTGCCCCAGGAGCACTTTCTGGTCGGCGAGGGCGGTGATCTCGGTTTCGTGGGAGGCCAGGATCACGGTGGTGGTGCCGCGCAGGGCGTCGATGAGGGTTTCGACCCGGTGCGCGTTGGTGGGATCGAGGTGGGCGGTGGGCTCGTCGAGGAGCAGCAGCCGGGCCCCGGCGGTGATGCGGGCCAGGCCCCGAGCCAGGCCCAGGCGGCGCAGTTCCCCGGGGCTGAGTTGGTTCGGGTCCGCCTCGGCCAGCTCGGTCAGTCCGACTCGGGCGAGGGTGTGGTGGGCGGAAGCGGTGTCGTGGGCGTAGAGCTGGATCTCGTCGAGGACGGTCTCACCGACGGTGTGAATGTGCTGAGGCACCCAGGCCACTGCAGCCGGGTCGATCCCGTGGATGGTTCCGTCTTGGGCTTCGATGGTTCCGGCGAGGACCCCGAGCAGGGTGGATTTGCCGCTGCCGCTGGGGCCTTCGACGCTGGCGATCGTTCCGTAAGGGATCTCGGCGCCAAGACCGGATACTGCTGGGAAGAGCCGTCCTGGGTAGCGCACGACCACCCCACTGATCCGCACCATGGGTGCCTGGTCCGCTGGCGTGTCCGGCTGGGAGTTGATCGTTGCGGGGCTCGAGTCCGGTGGCGTCGGCCTGCGGATGTCGGGGGCCGGGGGCTCGGTGACGAGCTCACGGGAGCGGTGCAGGGCCGCGATGCCGTCCTGGGAGGCGTGGAAGGCGGCGCCGAGGTCGCGGAAGGGAGCGAAGCATTCCGGGGCGAGGATGAGGGCCACGAGTCCCACCAGGAGGTCGAGGTCACCGTAGACGAGGCGCACGCCGACGAACACCGCCACGACGGCGACGGAGAGCGTGGCGATCAGCTCGAGCACGAGCGCGGAGAGGAACGCGGTGCGCAGGGTCACCATGGTTGTGTGCCGGTGCTGCTCGGAAACATCGCGCAGCGCCGCAGCCTGCTCCTCGATCCGCCCCAGACCCACCAGGACGGGCAGTCCACGGGCGAGTTCGACCAGGTGATGGGAGAGTCGTTGAAGGGCGGCGGAGGACTCCTGGGCCTTGTCCTGGGAGTGCAGCCCGATCAGTGCCATGAACACCGGGATCAGGGGCACGGTGAGCACGATGATGAGGGCGCTGACCCAGTCGGCCGCCAGAATTCTCGCCCCCACCAGTAGGGGCACGGTGGCGGCGGCGGTGACCGAGGGCAGCACGCGCGCGTAGTAGTCGTCGAGGGCGTCGAGGCCGAGGGTGCCCACGGTGGTCGTGGCGCCGACGTCGTGGCCGCCCCCGGCCAGGAGGCGGGTGGCGAGTTCTCGGCGCAGCCCCCGCTTCGCCCGCCCGGCGGCGCGGACGGCGACGACCTGGGTGGCCCAGATGGTTCCGGCACGCAGCAGCCCAGCACCGACCCCGACCAGCAGAGCCCGGTGCCAGGCCGCCGTGTCATGAGCGATGACCCCGACGATGCCGCGGGCCAGGGCTTCGGCCACGCCGATCAGAGCCAGGGCTTTGAGCGCTCCGAGGAGGCCGAGGGTGAAAACTGTGGCAGCACCGCCGGGGCCCAGCGGGGGACGTTTCATGCCTGCCTGTTCCCGTCCGCGCCCGTCCCCGGCACACCCTCACGTCGGGTACCCGCGGCGAGTTTCGGGGCAACGGCGGGAAGGACGGGGTGGGGGGCGGGCAGATGGCCGGTGGTCAGGCGCCGACGGAACACCCAGTAGCTCCAGCCCTGAGCGAGCATCACCGAGGGCAAGCCGATGGCGGCCACGACGGTCATGACCCC
>NZ_MKJW01000028.1:0-4069 GCF_001942375.1 Kocuria sp. CNJ-770 | reverse complement strand
GGGAGTCGAACTATCGCAAGGCGCTGCTGCGTCACTTCCAGCCCGTGCCCGGGGCGGGGCCGTTGATCGAGGACTGCACGTTCGAGCTGGTACCTGAGCCGGATAACCCCTATGACAACACCGCGGTGTCCATCCGCCGCAACGACGACGTGCTCGGGTACCTGCCGGCCGAGGTCGCAGAGGACTACTTCCCTGCACTGGCCACGGTCTCGGTGAAGGGACAATTGATTCTGGCCTCGGGCACAGTGTGGGCCAAACGCTCGGCCTACGACAGCGGGATCGGGGTGAACCTGCGCGTCAACCTGCCCTCTGTGCGGGCCTTGGCCGCAGCGGCCGGTGGGCGAGCCAAGAAATCGGTGAAGCTGCCCCGCACCTATGGGCGGAAGAACCCGACCTTCCACAAGGGCCTGCACCCCGGCGCCGACCAACCCATTGTCGGCACCGACACCCGCCGCTCGAGCACGCCGGCTGCCTCCCCGGCTCGGTCGGCCTATGAGACGGTGCTGCCGACCAACGTGCGCGACGCCCAAGCTATCCTGGGCGGGCACGTGCCGGCCTCAACCTTCCCGATCCTGCCGGCCAAAACCACCCGCCTTCAGATGTCGCACCCGCGCGCCGAAACGGTCGAGAAGCTGTTCCAGCCCGTGCTGGGGGACAAGATCACCTCCGAGAACCTGGTCTTCGAGCTCGTCACCGAACCGGACAACCCGCACCAGCCCGGGGCGATCTCCGTGCGGCTAAAGGGCGAGGTAATCGGGTACCTGTCCGAGGAGGACACCACCCGCTGCGCTCCCGCGCTCAACCGCATTCAGGCCAGCGGCCAACCGGTCGTCGTGCCCGGGTCCTTGACCGTGGACAAGTGGCAGTTCCACCTGGGCCCCGCCCTGGACATCACCGTGAAGCTCTCCCTACCGACCCCGGAGCAACTGGTGCCTCTAAACGCCGGGCACGTGCACGGGGTCGTGCTGCCCTACGGGACAACCCTGCAGGTGGTCGGGGAAGACGACCACTTCGACCACCTGTTCAACTACGTCCCGCCCAGCGGAGAAGGCGTCCTGTTGCTCGAGCTACGCCGCGGCACCCAGCAACTGCGTACCGGAGAGACCAAGGACACCGTCCGGGTCTACCTCGACGGCGAAGAGGTGGGCGGCCTTACCCCGGCCAGTGGCGCCCACTTCACCCCCACGCTGCGCCACCTGGAGGACGTCGAGCACCGCGCCCTGGTTTGGGGCCGAATCCAAGGTTCGGCCCTGAAAGCGGCCCTGACCATCCAAGCCGCCAAGGCCCACGAGATCCCCGACGCCTGGTTGCGGCAACCCTCGCAGGTTGACTACACCCTCGCCCCCGAGGAAGACCACTACGTGCTGCCCAACGCCTACATGCCCACCGCCGAGGAGCAAGTTGAGCAGCGCCGCAGGGAGCAAGCGGAGACCGAGCGGCGCCGCCGCGAGCAGACAGAAGCCCAACGACGCCGTGAACAGGCCGAGGCCGAACAGCGCCGCCGGGACGCAGAAGAGGCCCAGCGGCAACGGCAAGAAATTGTGGAACCGCCGGCATCTGCACCCGCTGTCCCGGCATGGACACCGAATCCCGCCAGCCCCGACCCGGCGCCGGCCCACTACACCACTAGTCCCGCGTGGGTTGACCACCCCGGGCCGGCTCAACCGGCCGTAGCGCCCTATACGGCGCCAGCACCCTCCGCCCCACCGGTTGCGCCGAAGAAGCCCAGCATCCTTTCCGCCATCTTGATGTGGTTCGCCTTCGTCGCAACGCTGGGAGTGTTCGTCGAGCCCGTCGGCGGACTCATCTGGCTGGGCATCGGCATCTTCACCTGGAGATGGCGCAAGAAGCGCCGCCAGGCCTTCCTGACCCATCAAGCCGCACATGGGGTTCCGGCCTCCTACTACAGGTGGCGATGACTTTGCCCCGGTCGACCAGCCTCCCCGCGACTCCCCCACCTCCTGAGCCCTTCCCGGAGGCGCATTGGCACCGACCGTTCGTTCCGGTATCTATCTGACAGGCCGCGGCTTATTGAATAGATCGAATAAAAATTCGCTATCAACGGGACGTGCGATACGCACTAGTGACAGCTAATTAGTTGGTCAGCGAACGGGTTTGTTGGGCAGCCGCTTCGGGGCGATTGGCAGGCTCCCGCCATTGCGCACCCTGGCGTCTTCGATGGCAATGCGCAGTGCTTCGGCGGCCAACTGGCTCACGGACTGCATCCGCCCGGCTCGCCGGTCGATGCCCGTGGTCTCCTCCATTCGGGTAATGGTGTCCACGGGAAGGATGAAGGCGCGATTGACCCCGCGCTTACCCTCTTCGGGATCCGGGTGAGCCTCAGCCAGCCTCGCCCGATCGGCAGGGGTGCGCGCGGCATGGGTGTCCAGGGCGGCGGCGATCCATCGGGCAAAGCTGGTAGGCGGATCAGCCAAAGTGTCTAGGTCGGCCACGTAGGCGGACTTGGCTCCTTCCAGCGTGGCCTGGCGCAGATACAAACCCAGGCGTGCCGTGCCCACCGGCAGGACCTGGGGCCGGCGAGTACGGCCGCCCTGCTCGATGGTGGCAGTCGAACTTTCCGTCAATCGGGTGGCGAGGTCCTGTGAGGCGCTCCGCTCCCCCACTGCCGGAGCGTCTGCCATGGGCGCTGTGATGGCTGGGGACTTCTCCTCAGGGGTGGGTTCAGCGACGGGCTCGGCGGGGGGCGCCTCGACAGGGCGGGTGATGGCGGCCTTGTTGCGGTCTTTGAGGGATCTGCGGGCGGGCATCAGATACGGGCTCCTGTGCTGGCGACGATGATCGGAGACACGGCTGCCTGGTAGTCGGCGGCCACCTTGGAGGACGGGTCATAGACGGACACCGGCATTCCGGCCGTGTAGGCATCACGCACGGACACCGCCTCGCGCACCGGGTGGTGACCTTGCCGGGTGCATCTGCTCGAGCAATTCCACCACCTCCTTATCCAGGGTCCGACGCCCGTCATAGCGGGTGGGCACCACCCAGGAGACCGCCAGCCCGGGACGGGCTCTGCGGGCCAGCCGGACTTCGATGACATCGGAGAGCCGGGTGAGCTGATCCAAGGCTTCGACCTCGCAGGCCACCGCCGCAACTACGACATCGGCGGCGGCCAGCCCGGACAGGGTAAGTCCGGACAGCGCCGGCGGGGTGTCGATGACTACGTCGTCGAAACGTTCCGCCACCGTGGGTAGGTGATCGCGCAAGGCAGTCACCAGATCCGGCACCTGGTGGGTGTCCATGTCAGCCAGGTCATGGGTGCCAGCCAGCACGTGCACACCAGGAACGGTGGGACTCGGCACTGCGGCCTCGGCCGCAGTGGCCTCCCCAGTGAGCACCTCAGCGGCCACAGCCGGGACCTCGCTGTCATCGGTCAGCCCGAGTCGGGTGGTGAGGTTTCCCTGCTGGTCAAGGTCGATGGCGAGCACTCGGCGTCCAGCTGCGGCTAGAGCAGCAGCAAGCTCAGCAGCCGTTGTGGTCTTGGTGGAGCCGCCTTTGGACAAGGCGACGGTGTAGACGGTCATACGTGGGTGCCCCTTTCGGTGGTACCGCCAATTTGGATGTACCCAACCTGTTGCGTGTATTCAATATATCGCAGGAAGTTGATAGGAAGCGTCACTTTCTACCCTCGCGTCGCGCGCATACAAGGCGTTCATGACACTCCGCCAACCCCCTCTGTCCCGTCTTTCGGGTGCGAGTATGCCGGCGCAGGGTGAGCACCCCTACTGCTCTGGGCCTGACGGGCCAGAGGGGGGTCGGGGCGGCCGGCCAGACTATTCGCTCCACATCTGCCTTGCATCAGCCAGAAGGGGAGTCTACGCAGGGCAACGAGAGTTCCCTTCCGAGAAAAGGTGTTGTAGCAGTCTATTGTAACAATACAAACTATTATATATATTCAATTCAGTGATAATATTTAATGCACGTCGGGATCCCTGGATCACATATGAGCCTGTCAATGCAGGCGGGGCGACGGGGCACTCGTCGTCCCATCACCCGAGCCCGCACCCCACAGCACAAAGACCCCGGGGGGTACTGCGGTTGCGGATGCAAGATT